>NZ_LLWJ01000066.1:0-241114 GCF_001529285.1 Pseudomonas sp. TAA207
GGGGCTATAGCTCAGCTGGGAGAGCGCCTGCATGGCATGCAGGAGGTCAACGGTTCGATCCCGTTTAGCTCCACCAATTTACAGTTCAACGTCGGGCCACACTGGCGTTGAATCGATCAAGCTTAAGCTTGATCACTGTTAGAAGGGTTTGTGTCCCCTTCGTCTAGTGGCCTAGGACACCGCCCTTTCACGGCGGTAACAGGGGTTCGAGTCCCCTAGGGGACGCCACGATTACCCGCTCTGCGGGATTTTTAAGGGTCATTCAATTATTGAATGGCCCTTTTGTTTGTCTGCGTTTTAAGCCTGTCGCTGCACCTCCTTCTAACCCTGCGTTACACTGCGCCCTTTATTGGAGCGTGGAGCTGGGCATGACGTGGGATTTGGCAACACCATTCATCATTGATCTACAGGTGCAGGCTGAAGACATTGACGGGTTTGGGCATGCCAACAACGCAGCCTATGTCGTGTGGCTTGAGCGGTGCGCCTGGCGCCACTCACAGCGCCTGGGTCTGGACCTGACCGAATACCGGCGTCTGGACCGTGCCATGGCGGTGGCCCGGCATGAAATCGACTATCTGGCCAGCGCCTATGAAGGCGACGAATTACAGCTGGCCACCTGGATTGTTGACTGTGACCAGCGCCTGCGCATGACCCGCCGCTTCCAACTGGTAAGGCCCTGCGATGGCAAGACCTTGCTGCGCGCGCACACCACCTTTGTGTGTATCGAGCTGTCCAGTGGCAAAGCCAAGCGCTTGCCGCCTGAGTTCCTGGAAGGCTATGGCCCGGCGGTCGTTAGCGGATGACAAAGGCTCACGGCTTGATACCGATTCCCCACGGAACACCGTAAACTGCGGCACGTTTTTTATGAGAGTCACCCATGCAAATTGCTTTGGCGCCGATGGAGGGGTTGGTCGACAACATCCTGCGTGATGTCCTGACCCGCACCGGCGGTATTGATTGGTGCGTGACCGAATTTATTCGGGTTACTGAGCGCCTGCTACCAGAAGCCTACTTCCACAAGTTCGCCCCTGAACTCCAGCACGGCGCCAAAACCCGTGCCGGGGTGCCGCTGCGTGTGCAGTTGCTGGGTTCGGACCCAGCGTGCCTGGCGGATAACGCGGCACTGGCTTGCCAGTTGGGTTCTGAGGTCATCGACCTTAATTTCGGTTGCCCGGCCAAGACGGTGAACAAGTCGCGCGGCGGCGCCGTACTGCTCAAAGAGCCTGAGTTGCTGCACGCGATCTTGTTGCAGGTGCGGCGCACCGTGCCCGCGCATATCCCGGTCACGGCCAAAATGCGTCTGGGTTTCGATACTCCCGACAGCGCCAATGAATGCGCCATCGCGCTGGCTGAGGGCGGTGCGAGTCAGATCGTGGTGCACGCCCGAACCAAGATGGACGGCTATAAACCACCTGCGCATTGGGAGTACATCGCGCAAGTGCAAGAGGCCGTCAACGTGCCGGTCTTTGCCAATGGCGATATTTGGTCGGTCGATGACTGGCGGCGTTGCCGGGAAATCAGCGGTGCTGAAGACATCATGCTGGGGCGCGGCCTGGTCTCGCGCCCCGACCTGGCACGCCAGATCGCAGCCGCCCGTGCGGGCGAAGAGATCGTAGAAATGACCTGGGCCGATTTGCAGCCCATGATTCGCGATTTCTGGGCGCAGGCGCAGGCCCAGTTGACCCCGCGTTCAGCGCCGGGCCGGCTCAAGCAATGGCTGGCCATGTTGACGCGTAATTACCCTGAGGCGATGGTGCTGTTCAACGCCATGCGCCGCGAAACCGACTGTGAAAAGGTGCGGTATCTGGTGAATAACCCGCCTGAGGGCGCGATTTGATCGGCCCAAAAAAAATTTGAAAAAGCCCCTTGAAATGATTTTGCCGGTCCTTATTTAGTGGGTACGCGATGCCGAAACCGGGTCGCGAATAAAAAACTCGCTGAAATCAGGAGGCATAAATTATGAGCACTGCATTTTCTCTGGCGCCACTGTTCCGTAATTCTGTCGGCTTTGACCGTTTTAGTGATTTGTTCGAAACAGCGCTGCGTAATGACACCAGTGGGGGCTACCCACCTTACAACGTAGAAAAACGTGGCGAAGACAGCTACCGCATCGTCGTCGCTGCGGCAGGCTTCCAACAAGATGACCTGGACCTGCAAGTTGAAAAAGGTGTGCTGAGCGTCAGTGGAAGCAAACGTGAAGCCAGCAATGATGAAGGCTTGACCTATTTGCATCAGGGTATTGCGCAACGGGCATTCAAATTGTCCTTCCGTCTCGACGACCATATCGAGATCAAAGGCGCCAACTTGAGCAATGGCCTGCTAAGTATTGATCTGCAACGGGTGGTGCCTGAAGAAGCGAAAGCCAAACGCATCCCTATCAATGGGGAGCAGCCAGCGCTGCAACACTGATCCACAGCAGGTGCTAGCCATGAACCCCGTCTCGTCAGGCGGGGTTCTTTGTTTTAGGGAGGGTGAGCCGCGTGCACAGATCTGCAAGCGTTTGTTTCTGTGGGCGATAAAGCGTTTTTTGTTCAACTAGCCTGTAGAGCACTGGCCGAACACATACGGTGTTTGGCACAACCCGCAGGTGAAGTAGATGAAGAACAAACGCGCGCGCGATGCAGTCACCGGGCTATTCATTCCTTTGGAAGAGGCCAAGCGTCGACCGCGGGAGAGCACCCTCGAAACCATCAAAAAACCCAAAAAGCCGGACGCAAAAAGCTGATGAGCAGCACGCAGGCATTTGTCTTCGACCTCTCCCCGAGGCAAGTGCCTGCACTTTTACCTGGCGCGCTTGCACGAGAGCGCACAAGCATCAAATGCGCGCCCTCTATGGGGCTGTGAGAAGCGTCTTTGCACCGGGCAGGTTGAATATGACCCTGAACAGTTCGGCGCGCTCGCAAGCCTGTTGCTCGACAACGAATGCGCCCTGCATACCCGTCAGCAAGCAATTAAGCGACGTTGATCCAGGCCCGGCATTGCGGGCCTGGGTAACGGGTTTTACTTTGGGTTGTGAGGCTGGGCGGTTGGACGTGCTTTAAGGTTTTTGTCCGCTTTGTAGCGCAAGGCTACATCCGGCACGCTGCCACTTTTGCCGGTTTCTATCCAGTTGCGGATACGGCTGGCATCGGCAAAATGCGTGTATTTGCCGAACGCATCCAGAATCACCAGCGATACCGGCCGGTTGCCCATTTCAGTCACCAGCACCAGGCAGTGCCCGGCCTGATTGGTGAACCCGGTCTTGGTGATTTTGATGTTCCACTTGTCCTTGTTCACCAGGTGATCGGTGTTGTGAAAACCCAGGGTGTAATTCGGTTTTCTGAACGCCACGGTTTTTTCTTTGGTGGTGCTCAACTGGCTCAGCATCGGGTATTTACGCGCGGCGGCCAGTAGCTTGCTGAGGTCGCGGGCGGTGGACACGTTGTGAATCGACAGGCCGGTCGGCTCAACGTAATGGGTATGCATCATGCCCAGACTTTTGGCCTTGGCGTTCATGGCGGCAATAAACGCCACGTAGCCGCCAGGGTAATGGTGCGCGAGGGTGGCAGCGGCACGGTTTTCAGAGGACATCAATGTAATCAGCATCATGTCGTGGCGGGTCAGCTCACTGCCAAGCTTGACCCGTGAAAACACGCCTTTCATTTCCGGCGTGTCGTTGATGTTGACCGCGATGTACTCATCCATTGTCAGTTTGGCATCGAGCACCACCATAGCGGTCATCAGCTTGGAGACCGAAGCAATCGGCACCACCACGTCGGGGTTGCTGGCGTAGATGATCTTGTTGGTTTGCAGATCAACCAACATCGCGCTGCCTGAAGCGATGTGCAGTTGTGATGTGTCGCGCGGGGCTGAGGTGCTCTCATTCGCTGCGGCGACTGAGCAAGCAGCGGTGCCTGTAAGAACTAAAAATAGGCCAAGAATCGAAAGATGAATTTTCACGCAGATTGACTCAATAAGGGTTAGGAAGTGCCTGGCTGTCAGTGCTGTTATACACATCACGTTACACTTAGAGAGTATGTATCAATAATCGCGCAAATGCGTGAATAAACGGGCCTTTAGAGCACCTTTTTCGCGTAAATCATACGTTTCGTGTTTGCCTGATGTGCACTGCCAGTCAGCAAGATCGCCTGCCTGCCAAGAGGGTAGCAGTACAACGCTGAGCGCACGCTGAACAGACACTTCATCGTCTGCGCCAAGCCATCGCATCGCGTGGCAATTGTGTAAAATGCCCGCCCTTTGAAATGACCGGCTCACACGATGACCCCTCAAGCGCTGTCCACCCTCCATCTGCATCTTCTGTCTGCGCTTGAAAACGTGCCCGACGAAACCCGACGTCTGTTTCACGGGCGCGGTCGTTGCTGGCCGGGATTGGAGCAGCTAACGGTGGACTGGCTGCAAGGCGTGGTGCTGGTTTCGCTGTTCAAAGAGCCTGAAGCGCCATCACTGGTTGCGCTGAAAGCGCTGCTGCTGGACCTTGCGCATACCCCGGTGTGGCAAGCGTGTGGTGCGCACACATTGGTCGTGCAGCATCGCTACACGTTGCAAAGCGACAGTGAATGGCTGGTGGGTGAGGCCATTGATGAATGCACGCTGACCGAAGGCGGGTTGCGCTATCGGGTGGACCTGGGGCGCAAGCAGAACAATGGGCTGTTTCTCGACATGCGTTATGGCCGTGATTGGGTCAAAGCGCAGGCCGAAGGCAAGCGGGTGTTGAATCTGTTTGCCTACACCTGCGGGTTCTCGGTGGCTGCGATTGCCGGTGGTGCACAGCATGTGGTTAACCTCGACATGTCCCGCGCGGCCTTGAGCCGTGGCCGCGACAACCATCGTCTCAATGGCCATGACATGAGTAAGGTGACGTTTCTGGGGCACGAGCTGTTCAAGTCATGGGGCAAGGTAAAAAGTACCGGTCCCTATGATCTTGTCATCATCGACCCACCGTCCTTTCAGAAAGGCAGCTTTCTGTTGACCAAGGATTACCAGCGGGTAGTACGACGCCTGCCGGAACTGTTGAGTGAAAACGGTCTGGTTTTGGCGTGCATGAATGATCCTTCGCTGGGGTCAGACTTTTTGATCGAAGGCGTGACCGAGCATGCGCCGGGTTTGCGTTTTGAGCAGCGCCTTGACAATCCCCCGGAGTTCCCTGACGCAGACGCCGAATGCGGCTTGAAAGCGCTGGTGTTCAAACAAGGTATTTGAGGGGCAAAAAAAAGCCCGCGGGGGAGGGTGCGGGCGAAGGGTTCATTGAATGAGCAGGGGCAATATACCGCCTGACATTCACTGGCTGGGTGAAACTAAATTCATCTAAAACGGCGGATTGATCACGATCAATCCGCCGTTTTGGTTTATTTGGTACGCGACGATTCAAACAGGAACCAGACGCGGCGCTCAGCTTCATCAATCCAGTTTTCCAGCAGGCTGGTGGTGGCCACGTCGCCCAGCTCGGAACACATGTCGTGGGTTTCGCGCATGTAGGCCGCCAGTTGAATGTTGTCTTCGCGCAGTTCGGCCAGCATGTCTTCCGGGGTCACGAAATCGGCATCGTTATCCAGCAGGCGTTGCAGCTTTTTGATGTGACCTATAGAGCGGATGGTGGTGCGCCCCAGCTTGCGCACGCGTTCGGCGATGGCGTCTGTGGTGGCGAAAATTTGATCGGATTGCTCGTCCAGCAGCAGATGGAAGTCGCGAAAGTGCGGGCCGGACATGTGCCAGTGAAAGTTTTTGGTCTTCATGTAAATGGCGAACGTATCAGCCAGCAGCGCATTCACTTCGGCTGCAATGTTGATGCAGGCTTCATCGCTCAGCGCCGAAGGTGTCCGCAGATCGGCCTTTCTGGTTTCCTTGGCGGATTTCAGGTCTTTCATGATGGTTCCTCGTGGAAGCTGTGGATGGGAGTTAACAGATATTGATTCGGGCTGACTTAAGACCAGGATTGGTCTTTCGTCAAACGAGCCAAGCCGCGCCAGTGCGGTATTTCAAGGGTTTGAAGGCCCGCTGAGCAAGATTGTTCAAGACTTTGCCTGCGTTTGTTGCGACGCTTTGACGCTGCCCACTGCCCGGAAGTTTTAAATGCCTGATTCGATTCCCCGCGTCGCGTTCATGCGTGGCGTGATTGCTTGTCTTCCCTTGACGCTGGCGTGTGCGCCCTGGGGGCTTCTGGCCGGATCGACGGCCATTGATGCGCAATTGACCCCCGCTCAAAGCCAGGGTTTGTCGGTGCTGGTGTTTGCCGGTGCGGCTCAGTTGGTGGCAATTGGCATGATCAAGGGTGGCGCCAGTGCGCTGTCTATCCTGTTAACGACCTTGCTCCTGACTTCACAGCATCTGTTGTATGCCATGCACCTGCGCCCTGTGGTTTCGCCTTTGCCTGCCAAGTGGCGGTTTGGTCTGGGTTTTTTACTGACGGATGAATTTTTTGCGTTGGTGAGCAGCCATGACCGCCAGACGTTTAACCGCTGGTACGCACTGGGCGTGGGCTTGTGCATGTACATCGGCTGGAACCTGTTCACGCTGCTCGGCGTGGTGCTGGGCAAGAGTATTCCGGGGCTGGATCAGCTTGGGCTGGAGTTTTCGATTGCCGCGACTTTTATCGCCTTGATCACGCCTGTGGTGCGCAATGTGCCGACCATCATGTGTGTGGCGGTTTCACTGCTCAGCGTGGTGCTGTTCAGTTACTGGCAGTGGGAGTCGGCCATTGTGCTGGCGGGGTTGGCCGGGATGGCCGCAGGGTATTTGAGCAAACGGGCGGGAGTGTTTTTCGAATGATGTGGGTCATTATTGTCGGGATGGCGTTGATTCTTTTTTTCAACCGTTATCTGTTTCTTGAGCCGCGCTTGCCGATCCGTTTGAACCGCGGGGTCAAGGAATTTTTGGGCTTTGCGGTGCCGGGCATGCTGACCGCAATTTGCGGGCCGATTATTTTCGTCAAGGAACACACGCTGGATCTAAGCCCCGGCAACCCATACCTGCTGGCCGGGTTGTGTGCCATTGGCCTGATGCTCTGGCGCCGCAACGTGTTGCTCAGTGTCGTGTGCAGTGTGGCGCTGTTTTATCTGTTTCGCAGGTGGCTTTGACCTGGGCGGCGGCGCGAGACGTAAACGGGCCGCTGACAGGCACTCCGTCGATCACCACGTACCAGCACGCTAACAGCCCATTGGCGCGAAGCGGGGCGGGTACTGCACTGCCCACCACGGACATGACATGAATCTTGGACATACACACCTCCATCAATCAATGAGAGCACCTTACGGCGTGCGCCGCGGTACAAAAAATCATTGCGCTTGATAGTCGCCATCGACAGTGATGAGGGTAGTGCGTGTGGCAGGTTAATCCACCACCAGGTCCAGCATGTGCATGACTTCGTGATCGCTGATCAACCCTTTGTTGACCAAATGCTGCGCCAGCAGTGAGACCAGCTTGGCAGAGCGATGCCCTTCGAGTTGTTTGAGTTCGGTGAGTGCGTTGTAAACCTTGCTGGAGGTGCACAAGCCAGCGGTGTGGTGAGGGTTCTGTGTTGGCATGGAGCCTTCCTTGTTTTTATAGGTATTAAGGTGTGTAAGCAGGTGGTTCAGCCATCAGTGGCAAGCCTGCGGGTACGCACGGCATTAATCATGCCGCAGATAAGTTACATTTTGTGTCTTACCTGCGACATTCACATCATCTATCCAGACCAGCTGCCGTTACCAGCGCGGCGGGCCGTAGTAACCGCGTGGTGGGCCGTAATACACCGGTTGTGGCCGGCCATAGTAACCCTGGTAATAAACGGGTTGGGGGGGTGGCACATACACCGGTTGTGGCTGGTAATACACCGGTGGCGCCTGTACATATACCGGCTGGGGCTGAGCATAGACCGGTTGTTGCACGTAGACCGGGCGTTGATCGTGGCTCGAAATGACCGAGCCGATGATCGCACCGCCCACCACTGCACCAAACAGGGCCGGGCCAGGGCCCCAGCCACCGTGGGCAGAGGCTTGGCCGGCGACAGCCAATGCGCCAATCAGCAAAGCGACTTTTGAGATACTGCGCAACATGACGAATCCTCGAATTCCAGCCCCGGCAATTTGGCCTGTACCAGGCCACAAAATGAGTGCGGGGATAACACTCAGACCGCATTTCTTGAAAAAACGGCGGCGCGCATCGGTAAATGTTGTGTAAGGTCTGCGCCAGCTGACACGTTTCAGCGTGATCTGCCCGTCCATGATTAACCAAAACACTCGAAACGGCTCTGGCCGTTTATCTGAAAGCGTTCTGCCTGGAGATGAGCATGCAAATGAATCCGAACAAAGACACTCGACTGTGCATATCGCTGTCGGGCCGGCCGGGGAATTTCGGGTTGCGTTTTCATAACCATCTGTATGGCCAACTGGACCTCAACTACTACTACAAGGCGTTCAGCAGCCAGGATCTGGCAGGCGCAATCACCGGTATTCGGGCGTTGGGTATTCGTGGTTGCGGTGTGTCCATGCCTTTCAAGGAAGCTTGCATTGCTTTGGTCGACGAGCTGGATATGTCGGCCAAGGCCATTGATTCGATCAACACCATCGTCAATACCGACGGTCACCTCAAAGCGTACAACACCGACTACATCGCCATTGCGCAGTTGCTTGAAACCCATCAAGTGGCGAAAGACACCACGTTTGCCTTGCGTGGCAGTGGCGGCATGGCCAAAGCAGTTGCCTCGGCGCTACGGGACGGGGGCTATCGCAATGGTTTGATCGTGGCGCGAAATGAAGCGAGTGGCACGGCATTGGCCGCCAACTGTGGCTATCAATGGCAACCTGAGCTGGGTGCGCAGCGCCCGCAGATGCTGATCAATGTCACGCCAGTGGGTATGAGTGGCGGGGCAGAGGCCGATCAATTGGCGTTCGAGGCCGGGGCGATTGATCAGGCGTCAATCATCTTCGATGTGGTGGCGATTCCCTCTGAAACCCCTTTGATCGTTCGTGGTCGCGCTCAAGGCAAGCAGGTAATTACCGGGCTTGAGGTCATTGCGATTCAGGCCGTAGAGCAATTTGTGCTGTACACCGGCGTGCGCCCGACCCCTGAGCAATTTCAGGCGGCTGTCGAGTTCGCGCGCCGTTGAGGGGGTGGCCGGATGAGCCAGCTCATCCGGCCAACTGTTTACTCAAGTTCGGCCAGGCGCGCTTCGAGCGCGGTGATCCGAGCCTCCAGCGCTTCGAAACGCTCCAGCGAGATGCCAGCGCTTGCGCCGCGCTCGGCCGGCTGCTGGCGAGCGGCCATGATCGTTTCGATGTCAGCCGGATCGCCTAGCGCGTGCATGTAGCGGTCTTCACGCTGACCATTCTGGCGAGGTAGCAGCAGGACCAGATCGCGCGCAATCAATCGTTCCAACGGGTGCTGTACTTGCTCAGTGTCTTCAAAGTCGTGCAAGCGCGCGCTGCGGGTCAGCAGCTCATTCAGGGTTTGCGGGCCGCGCAGAAAGAGCAGCCCGATCAACACCATCTGGGCGGGCACAAGCTCCAGTACCTTATCGACCCGGTGCTCCCAGCGATCTGCACGGCTGCCCATCACCAAACGAGTGAAGCCTCGACCTTCAAGGGCGCGCAAACTTTGTCCGACCTGGCCCTGACTTAGATTCATCACCGGTTCGCGGCTGGTTTTTTGATTGCAGGCCAGTACCAGTGCGTTGAGGGTCAGCGGGTAGGTATCGGGGTGGGTGGCCTGTTTCTCGATCAAGGAGCCGAGGATGCGAATTTCCGTGCTATTGAGCCGGGGTTCGACGTCGGTATCGTGTTCTGTGCTCATCACGCTTTCCTTGTGCGTTGGAAGGCGGCTAGCCTAGAACCAATGCTGGCTAAAAGACAAGCCGCTTGCGCGCGGCTTCAGGGCTATAATTCGCCGCACATTAATTCCCGCCCACAGACTGTCGAGACTTACATGACTATCTCTCTGTATGACGCTTCCATTCCCGTGTTCAAACAAATGCTTAACGCCATGAGCGGTGTGTTGAGCAAAGCTGAGGCGCACGCGACGGCCAAGAACATCGACCCGAGTGTGTTGCTGCAAGCACGTCTGGCCCCGGACATGTTCGCGCTGGTGCGTCAGGTGCAAATTGCGGTCGATTTCGCCAAGGGTGTTTCGGCACGTCTGGCGCAAATCGAACTGCCAAAATACGACGACACCGAAACAACTTTTGCAGAGCTGCAAGCATTGATCAGCAAAGTGCTGGCCTTTGTAGACACCATCAAGCCCGAGCAGATTGATGGCAAGGAAGGGATTGAAATCATCACCCGTCAGGGCACGCCCAAAGAAAAGCGCTTCACGGGTCAGGCTTACTTGTTGACCTATGGTCTGCCCCAGTTCTTCTTCCACGTGACCACCACCTACGCGATCCTTCGCCACAATGGCGTTGAAGTCGGCAAGCGCGATTACATGGGTGCGTTCTGAGTGTGAGAGGGCGTTGCGCTGAGTAGCGCATGGTCGGCATTCAAGCGCAGCCCTGGGCTGCGCTTGAATATCGGGAGGTTTAGCGTTGTACGGCTTTGTCTTCAGCCATGCAGGCTGCCGCTGTAAACAACACGTCGGTGGAGGAGTTGAGCGCGGTTTCTGCCGAATCCTGCAGAATGCCGATGATGAAACCTACCGCCACGACTTGCATCGCAATCTCGCTCGGGATACCAAACAGGCTGCACGCCAGCGGGATCAGCAGTAACGAACCACCCGCCACGCCCGATGCGCCACAGGCGCAAACAGCCGCCACGACACTGAGCAAGATGGCTGTCGGCACATCGACTTCAATACCCAGCGTGTGTACCGCTGCCAGGCTCAGCACGGTAATGGTAATCGCCGCACCTGCCATGTTGATGGTGGCGCCCAGCGGGATCGACACAGAGT
Organism: Pseudomonas sp. TAA207; assembly: GCF_001529285.1. Taxonomy (NCBI): domain Bacteria; kingdom Pseudomonadati; phylum Pseudomonadota; class Gammaproteobacteria; order Pseudomonadales; family Pseudomonadaceae; genus Pseudomonas; species Pseudomonas sp. TAA207. The sequence continues at coordinate 10,855 of NZ_LLWJ01000066.1, forward strand.
AGGTGTCTTCATGCAGCCCTAAACGTTCACTCAGTGCCATGTTCACCGGGATGTTGGCGGCGGAGCTGCGAGTGAAAAACGCGGTGATGCCACTTTCACGCAAACACATAAAGACCAGCGGGAACGGGTTGCGACGCAGCTTCCAGAATACGATCAGCGGGTTGACCACTAACGCCACAAACAGCATGCAGCCGATCAGTACGGCGAGCAGGTGCAAGTAGCCCAGCAGCGCGTTGAAACCCGAAGAGGCGAGGGTCGAAGCCACCAGCCCGAAAATACCCAGAGGTGCAAAGCGGATTACGACGCGCACGATCAAGGTCACGCCGTTCGACAAGTCATTGAGCACGGTGCGTGTGGTCTCTCCGGCATGGCGAATCGCAATGCCCATACCGATAGCCCACGCCAGAATGCCAATGAAATTGGCGTTCATCAGAGCGTTCACCGGGTTGTCGACCACGCTCAGCAGCAGGCTTTGCAACACTTCACCGATACCACCGGGGGCCGACACGGCAATGTCTTGCGTGGAAAGCACCAGGTTCGAAGGAAAGAGCATGCTTGCAACAACAGCCACAACGGCGGCGGCAAAGGTGCCGAACAGGTAGAGGACCAGGATGGGGCGGATGTGGGTTTCCTGCCCGTGCTTATGGTTGGCAATCGAGGCCATGACCAGTACGAACACCAGAATCGGTGCGACGGCTTTCAATGCACTGACAAACAGCTTGCCAATAAAAGCCACCGAGAGTGCAGCTGAGGGCGCGAGCCAGGCCAGCAGAATCCCGGCAATCAATCCGATCACAATCTGGGTCACCAGGCCGGTGCGTTTGAGCCGGTGCAACAGGGAAGGTGAAGCGTCAGTCATAGGGGACTCTCTAGTTGTTGTGGGCATTGCATTCAGTGATCTTGCGCCGAACAGCAAACGGGCAGGCTGCTCAGCAAAAATCGCAGGACGGGACCTGCGCGGCAGATGATAGGCGGGCGTGTTAAACACGTCTGTGTGACTAAAACCATGGCGCAGGGGCGGACTTTATCATAGCGGTGTAGGAACTTTCCCGCCCAAGGGCAATCTGTCACACGCGCAGGGCTTGGCCCGCATGGATTCAACGCAGGCCACGATCGAAACATTCTGTTAATATTGCGCTCCCCCACATTTTTTCAAATCAGCGGACTCGTTGCTTCGCTGGCGTTGCTGTCTCTGGAGTTTTTCATGCTGTTGCCTATCTTGCTGCTGTCCGCGGCCGGTTTTACTGTGCTCACGACTGAGTTCATCATTGTTGGCCTGTTGCCATCAATCGCGCGCGACCTTGAGGTGAGCGTGCCTCAGGCCGGCTTATTGGTGACCTTGTTTGCCTTTACCGTTGCGGCGCTGGGCCCTTTTTTGACTGCTTATTTCGCACGATTTGAGCGTAAGCGCCTGTTCATAGGCATCTTGCTGATGTTTGCCTTCGCCAACACGGTGGCGGCACTGGCGCCCAACATTTGGGTGATGGCATTTGCCCGGTTATTACCGGCCCTTGGATTGCCGGTGTTCTGGGCATTGGCCAGTGAAACCGCAGTGGATATCGTGGGTCCTGATTTTGCTGGGCGAGCCATTGCCAAGATCGGCTTCGGGATTGTCTGCGCGACGGTATTCGGTATTCCAGTGGGCACACTGATATCGGATGCGTGGGGCTGGCGCAGTGCGTTCGCCATTTTGGCGGTCGTGGCTTTGGCCAAGGCCTTACTGCTGTGGATCTACCTGCCCGCCACTCGCGTGGCCAAAGAGACCGTCACGCTACGCTCGCAATTCGGCATGCTGCGCAATCCGCTGTTGATCGGCCATATTGTGCTGTCCGTGCTGGTGTTCAGCGGCATGTTTACGGCTTACACCTATCTGGCAGACATTTTGGAAAGGTTGGCAGGCTTTAACGGCACGCTGGTCGGTTGGTGCCTGATGGGGTTCGGTGCTGTTGGTCTGATCGGTAACTCGTTGGGTGGGCGGATGGTGGATCGTCATCCGCTGATTGCCTCTATGGTGTTTTGCGCCTTTATGATCGGCGGGATGGTCGCCTTGGTGCCCAGCATTCACTCAACGCTCGGGCTGGCGGCGGCGATGGGGGTTTGGGGCGTGACGCAGGCGGCGCTGTTCCTGGTGAGCCATGTGCGCTTGATGAAAGTGGCGCCTCACGCGCCCGCATTTGCAGCATCGCTCAACATTGCCGGGGCTAATTTGGGTATCGGTCTGGGGGCGATGGTGGGTGGCCGGGTGATTGATCATTACGGCTTGGGCAGCCTGGGTTTTGCGGCTGCCGGGTTCATTGTGCTGTCGATCTTGCTGGCTTTGTTGCTGATGACATCTAAAAGCCGCGCGGTCTGTGCTTAAGTCTCCATGTCAGTAAACAGTTCGCGCCGCGCACCTTCGGTAATCGCAACGATGCCGGGGTGCTTGATCTTGCGCTCCACGGTGATGGCGTAAAACGATTCGGTGACCGCCTCGGTGTGGCCTATCAGCTCAACGTCAAACTGGCGCATGACTTCTTTGGCGATCACGCTGGGCGCAATAAAAACGCCAATGCCCGACTGCCCGAAAGCCTGCATGAGGGCGCTGTCATCGAACTCACCGACGATGCGTGGCTGAATTTGCAGCTCGGCCAGCCAGCGCAACAAGCGGCTGCGCAACACTGTTTCCGGGCCGGGTATGAGCAACGGTGCGCCTTGCAAGCACTGCGGAAAGTTTTCTGAGTAGTGTTTAGCCAACGCATGAGTGGCAAAAAAACTGATCCCGCATTCCCCCAGTTTTTGGCTCAGACCTTTTATGTCCAGGTGAGAGGGCATCGGGCTGTCGGAAATCACCAAATCCAGGCGTTGAATGGCCAGATCCGCGAGCAGGCGATCGAGCTTGTCCTCGCGGCAGGTGATGCGAATCGGCTCATCCAGCTCCATCGTCGGCGCAATCAAGCGATACACGATTGATTTGGGGACCACATCGGCCACCCCGACCCGGAATAAGATCTGCTGCTCCTTGGGCGACATGCGCAACATGCTCTGGAGTTCGCTGCCCACTTGAAAAATTTGTTCAGCGTAGGGCAGCACCTGGCGTCCGGTCTCGGTGAGTTCCAGTTGCCGGCCCACGCGTTGAAACAGTGGCAGGCCGTAGGTCTGCTCAAACAGGCTGATTTGCCCACTGATGGTCTGGGGCGTGAGGTTCAATTGTTCACAGGCGCGGACGATGCTGCCGGTTTTGGCAACAACCCAGAAGTAGTGGAGCTGACGGTAGTTGAGCATTTGATGGGTAACACTTCGTAAAAAACGAAGTATAGTGCTTAAAAATACGAATTTTCCTGAACTGTTTGCCTCTTTAGAATCCCGCGTTATTCGCGTGTGCAGGCCGCGACCCCGATGACAGAGGAAAAACACGATGACAATCAAGAATGCGGGCGTGGCGACCTTGTTGGCGGCAGCGCTATTGATGATGGGCGGGTGCGATCAAGCGGAAAAAGCCGCGCAGCAGATGCTCAGTAAAACCGCAGAAAGCGCCAAGCAGGCAATTGATGACACGCATCAAGCTGCCGAGCAGGCGCTCAATGATGTCACCGGGGCTACACCCGATGACAAAGAGGCACCCGAGCAAGCGCGCAAAGAGTCGTCGCACACCATTTAACACCTCTTACTACTGAGTCAGATCGCACCTATGGAATACCTTTTACAACTGGCCGCCAGCCCTACAGCCTGGGTGGCGTTGGCCACATTGATCGTGATGGAGATTGTGCTGGGGATCGATAACCTGATCTTCATCTCGATCCTGACTAACAAGTTGCCGGAAAAATTTCGTACCCAGGCGCGCCGCATTGGTATCGGCATGGCGCTGATTTTGCGCCTGGGTTTGCTCAGCACCATCGCTTATATCGTGCAGTTGACCACGCCGGTGTTTGAAGTGCTGGGGCAAGCTTTCTCATGGAAGGACATGATCCTGATTGCCGGTGGTTTGTTCCTGGTATGGAAGGCTACCAGTGAAATTCACCACAGCATGAGTCCGCAGGCAGAAGGTGAGAGTGAAGGTCAGTCGTCTGCAATTTCTTTAGGCTTTGCGGCCGCGATTGGGCAGATTCTGATGCTGGACCTGGTGTTTTCCATCGACAGCATCATTACCGCAGTCGGTATGACTGAGCACTTGCCGATTATGGTGATTGCAGTTGTGGTGGCGGTGTTGGTGATGCTGCTGGCATCGGAGCCATTGGCCAAGTTCATCAATGAAAACCCGACCGTGGTGATGTTGGCGCTGGCCTTCCTGATCATGATTGGCATGACCTTGATTGCCGAAGGTTTTGGTGCTCACGTGCCTAAAGGCTACGTGTATGCCGCGATGGCGTTCTCGGCGACGGTTGAAACACTCAACATTTTGGCGCGACGGGTTCGTGAAAAACGCCAGGCTGCTTTGGTGAAGTAACGTCGCAGTGATGCAGCAGGCCGTTCCTCCCTTAAGGGGTGGGGCGGCTTTTTTGTTTAATGAGCATTAGCGGTGTTGATCTTGGGTGTGTCAGCGGGTTTTTTTTGAGCGGGCAACGTTTGCGGATGATGGCGCCGACTGATGCGCATCACGCCCCAGAGCATGGCAGCCGCAACGGCCAGCCAGCCGCTGAACAGTAGGAAAATGGTTAAGGCCGGGCTCATCAGTGCCTCCTTTGCCCTAAATGGGCATGCACACATAACAAGTGACAGTCTAGCCGCTGGTGTGTTTCAAGCTATTGACCAAAGGTCGAGAGTCATCGACTGATTCGCTCTATATGGCGGGGCAAACTGCGGGTTAAGGCTATACCTCGACAGGCGGGCGCCCTATGATCGGCGACCATGCTGGGTATTGAACATCCAGCCTCTATTCAAGGCGAGGGAGCATGCGTGCAGTGATGGGCTTGAAATTGACACGAGTGTGGTGGGCGGGTGTTCTGGTGTTGCTTATGGCGGGTTGTGCCAGTGTTGAACGGCCCGACCTGCGCCACTTGCCCGAGCGGGTTGAACTCAATGGGGTGCCGTTCTTTCGTGGCAATGCCAACCAGGGTGGCCCACAAGTGCTGGCGAGTATGTTCAGCGAGCAACGGATTCGTACTACACCCGGACTGTTGACCAAGCCATTAAAGTTGCCGGGCGCTGAAGACGCGTTGCAAAGCAATATGGAAAAACTGGCATCCGAATATGGATTGGTGGTTTATCCCCTGGATAAATCGCTCTCGGCGCTGCTGACACAAGTGGCTGCAGGTTATCCGGTGATGCTGCGATTCACTGACGGCACTGTTTGGTCTACGCCGCGTTACGCGATGTTGGTGGGCTACAACCGCACCAAGCAGACCGTTTTATTGCGCGCAGGTATGGAACGGCGCAGGTTAATGGACTTTGATAAGTTTGAGTCGGCCTGGAAGGATGCCGCAGGCTGGGCGGTGCTGGTGGTGTCGCCGGGGCAATTACCGGCCGATGTCGATCGGGCCCGCTGGCTGAAAGCCGCTAATGACCTTTCTCGCGCCGGGCAGGAGCAGGCAAGTGCCAAGGCGATTCAAGCGTTAGAGTCGCACAAGTAGCCAAACGCCTCCAAAACGGCGCCCTGGCGCCGTTTGAAGGTGCAGTTTGTCAGAATCCGTATTTGTCTCGCAGGCTGTAGTACCAGGCACCTAACGCTGTCAGTGGTGTGCGCAGCAGTTGGCCGCCGGGAAACGGGTAGTGTGGCAGATCGGCAAAGGCGTCAAAACGCTCAGCCTGGCCTCGTAGCGCTTCGGCCAGAACCTTGCCCGCCAGGTGGGTGTACGTCACACCGTGGCCGCTGCACCCTTGGGAGTAATAGATGTTGTCACCGATACGTCCCACCTGCGGCAGGCGTGACAACGTCAGCAGAAAATTACCGGTCCACGCGTAGTCAATCTTCACGTCCTTGAGTTGCGGAAAAGCCTTGAGCATTTTGGGCCGAATAATCGCTTCAATATTGGCCGGATCGCGTGCGCCATAGACCACGCCACCGCCGAAGATCAGGCGCTTATCGCCGGACAAACGATAGTAGTCAAGCAGGTAGTTACAATCCTCAACACAGTAATCCTGTGGCAACAGCGTCTTCGCCAGCTCATCACTCAACGGTTCGGTGGTGATGACTTGGGTGCCGCACGGCATTGATTTGGACGCCAGCTCAGGAACAAGGTTGCCCAGGTACGCATTGCCCGCCACGATGATGAACTTGGCCCTGACCTTGCCCTGTGGCGTGTGCACTACCGGGCTGGCACCGCGCTCGATGCGCACGGCGGGCGACTGTTCATAAACAGTGCCGCCCAATGACTCAACCGCAGCCGCTTCACCCAGCGCTAAATTGAGCGGGTGAATATGGCCGCCGCTCATGTCCAGCAATCCTCCCTGGTATTGGTCGCAGGCCACCACTTCACGGATTCGGCGCTGGTCCAGCAACTCCAGTTGCGTGTTGCCATAGCGCTCCCAGAGCCTTTTCTGCGCCTCAAGGTGACCCATTTGTTTGCTGGTGATTGCTGCGAAGACGCCGCCGTCTTTCAAGTCGCACTGGATTTGATATTTAGCGACGCGGTCACGGATGATCTGGCCGCCTTCGAATGCCATTTGGCCTAACAGTTGGGCTTGCTTTGCACCGACCGTGCGTTCAATCACATCAATATCGCGACTGTAACTGTTAACGATCTGGCCACCGTTACGCCCCGAAGCGCCAAACCCCACCTTGGCCGCCTCAAGCACCGTGACCTTGAAACCGTGCTCAAGCAGAAATAGCGCACTCGATAGCCCCGTATACCCGGCGCCAATCACACACACATCCGTCTCAACCTCACCTTGCAGGGCAGGGCGCTCAGGCGTCGGATTTGCTGAAGCCGCATAGTAAGACTGGGGGTAAGGAGTGTTCGCCATTCTGCAACCTCTGTTTTATATTTTTTACGAGTGCGGCCGATGCTACCTGAGTTGAAATCTGCCCGCCAGCGGCTCACAGCCGGCTATTTTTGCGCTTCAAATAAATAATTCGACAATTCATAGGGTTACCTGCAAAAAAGGTGTTGACACACCTCTGCAAATCTATAGAATGCGACCCCACAGCAGGCACGTAGCTCAGTTGGTTAGAGCACCACCTTGACATGGTGGGGGTCGTTGGTTCGAGTCCAATCGCGCCTACCAAACAAAATCCGCTCTGCTGGGCGGTCTAGAAGGGCTCACCGAAAGGTGGGCCCTTTTTTGTTGTCTGCGTTTTGCAAAACTTTTGCAAAACCCCCACCTCAGAACGCCAAATCAGCCCCCACCTCTAGGTACTCGATACCTTTCTCTGTGTGTCCCTCCTGATAGTGTTTGGTCATCTTCGCGTCCGCGTGGCCCATCAGCGCCTGGATGTATTCCTGCGGGAAATTCTGCTGCTCGTACAGCCAGGCCCCCAAAGCGCGGACTTCGTGAAAGGTGGGTCGCTCAGTGGCTGGGACATGGTCATACGCATGCGCCGCGTCCCGGGCTTTGCTGAACTCGTTGCTCAGATAGTTCGGAGTAACAGAGGTCCAGTGATCCTTGGCGGCTATCTGCTCGCGCTTTCGCGCTTTGGGCCTGTAATGGATCAGGTAGGGCGAAGCCACGGGGGAGCGCAAACATTCGCTCACAACCTCTCGCAGGGCTTGGCCCATTTTGATCTGCAAGTGAATCGGGTTGTCATAGCCCTGAGTCTTGCCGGGCGAAACCTTGATCGTGTTGTTCTCAAGGTCCACCGAAGACTTGAGCCACGAAACGATATCGTCACGCCGCTGCAGGCTGGCCAGTGCCAAGCGGATGGCGCGTTTCAGCCACATAGGCGTGGTGTCGGCGTCCACAATTGTCATCAGGCCCGCTAGCGTATGGAGTTGGCGCTTCTTCTCGGCTTCTTTTTTGATCAGCGTCAGCTCAGCCACGTTGCGCTCAGCCAAACCCTTGGCCACCGCGAAGGCAAAAATCTGGATCAACAAACCGCGATGCTTGGTGTAAGCGTTGTTGCTAAATCCGTCTAGGTACTCAGCGACAGTAAGCACGTCGAGTTGGCCGATCAGTTGATCTCCCAAGTCCTGCCGGTAGCGCTCAAGCTTGAACTGGATCTCTACAAGAGTGCGGGCGGCATACCCGCGATCTTTCAGCCATTCGGCCTCAAAGCGTTCTACCAGGTTGCGCATCGTTGGCAGGCGATCGCCTGTCAGGATCATGAGCAGCTCACCGTCACCGGCCATTACAGGAGCCAGCTTTGCGTTTGCAGCCCTGGCCAGCTTGATCGCGTCTTCAAGGGGGCGGTTGATGCTGGTCATCAGGCCGGTGATGGGGTTGCGGTACCGCCAGTATTTGCCATTGGGGTAGAGGTTGGGGGGAAGCTTGCGGTTCTTGATACTGCGAGGCCGGGAAGCCATTACCCAAGCTCCAGCATTTGAGCGAGCAGCGGATCACTTGACCCCATGATCGCGGCCTGCAGGTCTACGAAATACATCCCGCCTTTTACCTCACACAACACTTCACCTTCCTCTATCCATTTCTTTAGTTGTTGCAAGCTTGGTTTACTGCCTGCGTAGCGCAGCTTTCTGTATTCGCCTGCTTCCATCAAGCGAGGGAGACGGGCCGTGATCTGGGCAATGACTTTTGCCATGCAGCACCTGCCGCGTGGTTTATGGCGCCCATAGAGCCCAACTTGACCCAGCGCATGCTCAACGAATTATTGGAATCACCAGCGACGGCGACCAAGGACTGATCGCGCTGCAGGCCTGTCAGGCCTACGCCAAAGAAATCTCAAGCACATAGTAAAAAAGGAGCGGCCGAAACAGGATGCGTCAACATCCCGTCCGGCCACCGAACCCGCAGATCACACCTGCAAGCCCAGCCAAGGCTCCCGCCTCGTGCACAAAGCCGAGCGGCCTGGCAACGCCTGCAGGGACCTATGTCGAAAACCTGCCGTGGCTGAATGCGCTGAACGCTACCGCCGGGCGCACACCTTCCATTACATGGCCCCCCCCTGCTGGCAGACGGCAGGGTGCGGCGTCGACTTCGCGTTTGGAAACTACGAACGCATGGCCGCCTTCATGCATCGCTGCAAAGGCAAAGTGATGGTCAGAATCAACGACCACCCGGATATTCAACGTATATTTGAATGCTTTCACTTTGAGACGACCGAGACTCGCTACACGAACATGAGTCAGCGGCATGGGAAGCCTGAGGTGATGGGGGAGTTGATCATCATGAATTGGAAGCAGGAGGCGTTGGAAGGGTTGTTTCAGAGTGTAGAGATTGAACCGAGAGCAGTTTGTAGGGAAGACTGCTATCGGCCAAGAGCAGTCAGTCAATACGTCTACAAAAGCAGGACGATTCTGTAACGTAGCAGTTTGCATTAAGCATATCCAGCCGTCGGCACAAGGTAGAGGCGCTTAGTGATCATTCTGTGGCGTTCATTTTTCGGGGGGCGTAGCGATCAAGGTATGACTTTAGTCGTGTTCGGTTAGGTCAGACTCGGTTCAAGTAACTTATGGCTTTACCCTGATCGCAGGTGAGGCTATCGTGCTGGCATAAAGACATGATCCTGCCTGTTTTCGCTCTATCTGGAGCTCCGTTAAGACGTTCCTAACTAACAAATGTTGTGTCTTGGCTAGAGAAAAATAAAACCTTTTCTCGGTAAATTGCTGCCTTGAGAAAAGGCTTTTAAATCAAATGTTCAAAGGTGCTGGAATGGAAGATTCATCATTTTTTAGTCTACTGAAGGACGCGAGTGCGGAACAACTGACAGCCCCGGTGTTGGTGGTCAGTGTTGTGCTGTTTTTACTTGTGGTATTTGTCTTCCGCTACTTACGGCCCTCTCTGAGGCTGGCTAAAAGTCTCGCAGAGCTTAAGGTTGCCCTTAAAAAGGCCAAAGCATTTGCACCTGGTCAGCGCCGCTCTGAACTTCAACGAATTTTTGCAGGCAGTTCGCTTGAGCATTCCTGGGATGAATACTCTGAAACGCTGCACGACCAGTATGAGTTTCGCGAGGGTGAGCAAGTCTTGGTTCGCTCGCGTGCGACAGCCGCTGCGGCTCATTTTTTCTCGGCTCAGAGTGTTGTCGATACGCCATTGCGTACGGAGTTTTATAAACACCTTCCCGGCATCCTGACGGGTATCGGTATTGTCGGGACTTTTTTCGGACTTATGTTAGGGTTGCAAAGTTTTGATCCCAGTACCCCTGAATTGGTAAATGCTAGCTTGGATAAGCTGCTAAAAGATGTATTTTTTGCGTTTGTCGGTTCTGTATTTTCTATCGGAGTTTCAATTCTGGTCACTTTGGTCGAAAAGTGGCGTTTAGGCCGTTGCTACACATTGCTTGAAGGTCTGACCGAGACCCTCGACAGCCTGTTTGATAGCGGCGTGGGTGAAGAGTATTTGGCTGAACTGGTGCGTTCCAGCGCCGAGAGTTCGATTCAGACGCGTCAACTCAAAGACAGTCTGGTCACGGACTTGCGGGAAATGCTGCAAAACCTTGTCGACACCCAAGTGCGTGAAAGCCTGAAACTGGCTGACACTTTGTCCACGACTTATCGCGATTCAGGTCAGTTATTGGCTGATCAAGTCAGCGGTGCCATTGAGAACAGCCTCAAACAGCCCCTAGAAACTATCGCAGGAGCCGTTCAAGCCGCCAGCGGTGCCCAAACCGGGCAGGTGGAAGGCATTCTCAAAGATGTGCTGGTCGCTTTTATGAACAAACTGGAAAGCACCTTTGGCCAGCAGTTTAATGGCCTGCACGACTTGATGGGGCAATCGGTGGCCGCCATGCAGTCCATGCAACAAGGTTTCTCGACGCTTATCCAGGACATGCGTTCGGCCAGTGATTCGTCTAATCAGACCAGCTCGACGATGATTGCGCAGTTGCTGACGGACATGCATTTGGCCCAGAACGCCATGCAGGCGGGCATGAGCGAGATGTTGGCGCATTTGCAGGAATCCGTGGCGCGTATCGGCAATGAAGGTGAAGGCGCGGGCCAGCGTATGGCGCAGCAGATGGAAAAACTGTTTGCTGACAGTGAAGCCCGCCAACAAGCCATGGCTGAACACCTTCAGGCGTTTGTCGAGTCTATCCAGCAGAATATTGGTCATGGACAAGAAGCGACGATGTCAAAAATCGCAGGCTCGGTGGATGTCCTTGGCGAACAACTTTCGGCGGTGTTCTCGCAACTTGAGCGTGGCCAGCAGCAGATGGACCAATCGACGCGCGCGGCGCAAGCCGATTTGCATCAAGGCACTCGGGATCTGGTCGGTGGTCTGGATGAGCAGGTCAAAGCCCTGCTGCAAACGGTGGGTGAGCAGCAGCAGGCGGCGCAAGACACGGTTAAGGCACTGAGTGCGCAAACCGAACAGCATTTACAGAGCATGCAGGTGGGCGCCGAGAAAATGCGCGCCGCAGCTGAGCGATTTGAAACTGCAGGCCACAGTGTAACCAAGGCCAGTGACTCGACAGCCAACTTGATGGGGGCTGTTCAGGCGGCAGGGACTGAGTTGGGCCAGGCAACCCGGGAGCTTACGGCCGTTGTGTCGGACTACCGCAATAACCGCGAAGCATTGGCCACAATCTTGGCCGTGATTGAAGGGGTGGTAGCCAGTGCTCACGGTGAAGCCAGCGGCCGCAGCCAGTATTTGCAAGATCTCAAAGCGCAGAGCGAGCGTTTGCAAACGATGAACCGTGAAGTGTACGAGTACCTCGACAACATCAGCGGTGTACTGGGCAATGGGTTTAAAGAGTTTGGCGATGGCATGGATGATGTCCTGCGCCGGACCCTGGGCAACCTAGACCTTGAACTGGATAAAGCGGTCAAGAGTATCGCTGCCGGGGTCGATGGGGTGAAGGAAAGCATCGAAGATTTCAGTGATGTCATGGAAAAAATCAGGTCGTAACGGAGGCTACTCATGTTTGGTAAACAGATGCCTTCGGCGACGCGTCAGAAAGATGAAGGCGAAAAGCCGTTCTGGATATCCTTCGCCGACCTGATGACGGCGATGATGATCTTGTTTTTGGTGGTGATGGTCGCGTCCTTGAGCTCGGTGACCCAACGCATCAAGCAGGCTGAGCAAGGAGAGAAGCAACGCACCCAGGATATTGGACGGTTGTGCGAGCGTCTTCAGCTCACCGCCAAAAACTCAAACACGACGATCCTAGTGGACTGCAAAGACAATCGCATCAGCTTCGGTGAAGCGGGGCGTTTTGGGCATAACCAATATTCGCTGAATGCACAGGGCCAAAACGCCCTGCAAGAAGTGGTGCCTTTGATCCTCGATGCGGCAGACAGTGAAGAAGGGCGTAAGTGGTTCAAACAAGTGGTGATTGAAGGGTTTACCGACACGGTCGGTTCTTACTTGTACAACTTACACCTGTCCCTGCAGCGCTCCGAGTGGGTGATGTGCAGCTTGCTCGATAGCCGTAGTCCGCTGCAAATTGGTCTGTCCGCCGAACGCCAACAACAGATTCGCTCCATGTTTTTGGCTGGGGGTGTGTCATTCAACAATGCCAAGGGCACCAATGAAGAGAGTCGGCGGGTCGAACTGAGAATGCAGTTCTATGGCTTGAAGGAGAAGGAAGGGGCGCTGGTGCCGGAAGTGCCTGTATTCACCAACATTGAAGCCGAAAGGTGTCAGTTGGCGATGTCGCGATGAGCGGGTCACTGGCAAAGCTGGCAGCGGTCATCGAGTCCCAGCTCATCGGCAAACGCATGGGCATGGGCAGGGGCCCAGAGCCTCTGCTGCGTTTCAGCCATTTGCAAGCGGCGAGTCATGAGTTGTATCAGCGCTATGAACGCGCCGAGCAGGCATTGCCGCCTCCGCATCTGAAACGACGTGAAGCGCTCAACAAGTTCAGAAACGAACAAAAACTCAATCCATCGGAATGGCGGTTGGTTTTTTCAGGTCTGTCCGATAAAAGTGAGCGGGTGGGCCCTATTCTTGAAGAGAGCCAGTTGTTTGACCGTGTTCACCATCAGGTGCAGGAACGTATCCGCCAGCGTTCACTGAGCCGGCGTGACTGGCTGGCGCTGTGTTTCAGCTACTTCGGCTATGAGTCGGAGATGCCGGATGCCAATTTCAGTTGGTGCACGCTCAGGCAAGATATTAAAGATGGTTTGGAAAGCGTAAAAGGCCGGCAGGTACGTGAAAAGGAATGGATTCGTATTGTTCAGCAGTACGAAGAGTTGTTCACTGACACGGCAGGTGAAGGCCTGGGCGAGCAAATGTTCAATGGTGAAATTGACGATTTGTCGGTGTTGCAGACGATCGCACAAATCCCTGACAGCAGCTGGCTGTGGCGGCGAATTTTCAATGTGCTCCTGTCGAGAATATTTAACCTGGACGATGTAGAGTTTGAGTACCGCATCGCAGGTTTTATTGCCCTTGGAAGCCAACACCCTAAATACGTGCACGATATTTTAAGTGCTTGTTTATCGCGCTATTACCTTGCGTCGTTCCGTGAAAAACCATCATCCATACTGAAGCAAGCCGCTCTGGATAACTGGGGCAGCCCGCAAATGCGCTCCAGAGAAAATCGTTGGCTTCAGCATGTAAAGCCCGACGTGTGCGCAATGGTGGTGGCGTGGTTTGCCAAGGAAGATTTGGAGCACTTTTTCAACTTGTTGAAAGGTGATGCTGAAGTTGACCAAGCGCGCTTGTTCTACTGGCTACGTTTTGCCAATCAAATGAGTTACACGCGCATTGTCATGGGAAGTGGCGCCTGGATTGATCGCAGTCAAGACTTTGTTCATTTCCGTGAGAAGAACAAAGGCCGCTTGAGTCGCCTTGAGGGCGCGCCGATGCATAACAACGCAGTGGTTATGCAGATTGGGAATTACCTGTTTGTCGAGTTTTCCGGGACGGGCAATGCCTGCTTTGTGTACCCGGTGGACACATGCCCGTTCAATCCAGATAAATTTATGTTGGATTTGAATGACGACCTAAAGCAGCGAGGGCGTAAACCTAAGCGTTTATTACATACGCCAGTGCCTTATTACCCCAACAAAGTAGAAGGCTGGCTCAGTAAGTTTGACGACGAGTTACGCGCTTTGGGTATCACCCTCAATGGCCATATTTCTGCGCAGCCTGCTCAACCACTGATGCAGGCCACACCGCAGTCAGTGTCGATTGAGGGCAAGGTAGAAGCTGCTTTGGTAGGCATTCCCCATACTCTGCATGACACGCGCGCCAAGGGCGGCGCGTTTTACGTGCAACTGGAGCGCCCAGATCCAACCGCGATGGCTGCTTTGCACCGGTTAGGTTTTAAACAGGTTAACGATCAGCCTTTGCGGTTCTGGAGACATTGATGTTCAAGCGTTTTCTATCAGGGAAAAAACGTCAGGCGGGTAATACGGCTGGGTTGCCTTTAGTGCTTTACTCGGTCGAAGAGCAGGGCCTGTGTTATCCATTGAGTCTGGCCGATCAGGCCGATTCATGGCCATTGGCGCTGTACCTTGATCAGTTGCAGGAAGAAGAATTTGCATGCCAGCTGAGTGATCGCTGGTTGCTGTCCTGGGATGAGCTTTATCGCTTGATTGAAGATCCCGAGCACCATAGCAGTCTAGGGTTATTGGGACTGCCCCCGCTCACGACGTTGACTCCTCAGTTGGTGAGTCAAGGTAGCCTGGCCTCACCTGATTTTAAGATTTCGATCAGCGGTTGGCGTGATTCGGTCTCGGGTGCCGTTGTAGCTGTGCAACGCACAGGCGCAATGATTGAACATGGCATACAGACTGAAATGCTTTCCCAGACCTCATGGCGGTTGCTGGGGGCCGTGCGTCATCTTTACCTGGCGCAGCAGGAAACCCCCGGCGAATTGACCAACCAAATTGGTTGGTCGCGTATTCGCAGCCTGGCTTTAAAAGCCGGTGCAGGGATGGACGGTTTTCTGGATAAAACGGTGGTGGTCAAGCCTGAGAGTTTGCGCCTGACCCCGCGTAAATCCATGGTGGGCGATACCCCGGTTATCGAGCTCGTGCCTTCTTTTGAGGGGCAACCTGCCAATTGGCTTTCCAGTTTCGATGGCCAGCAGCAGGTACAGGATCGCTATCGGATTACCGACGACGATGGCTCGCTGACCCATGTGCTGATTAAACCTGAGGTTAAATCCGTACTTGATTATGTGCATACGTTGCCGGGGCGCCGCGTTGCCGGGGATGACGCCTTGTCCTTTGTGCGCAATCCTTACAGTGCCTTGGGGGAAAGCGCGAGCCAGGTTCTCGACGCCACGGTCTACGAAGAGGGCTTGGTAGCAGCAGGCATCTTTTTCCACCGCTTCAGCCTGCACACTCAAGTCGATGAACCAAGCCAGCGCATCCAACAGATCACGTTGACCCTTGAGCCAATCGCCCCCACACCCCAGGCCCCGATCGAATTGGCGTTTCATGCGGCGTTTGAGTTTGCTCCTTTCGTCAATGAGCTCGAATTGAAGCTCGCGGCGGGGATGCCAGCCGGATTTTGGCAGGGCTATGAGTTGGAGCTGAGTGACTTTGATTTGTGCCAGTTAGCGGGCATCAAAGAGCTGCTCAAACGCTGGCAAAGTGAAGCCATGGGCGCCGAGTTCGATTCGGTGCTGGATTTATCGCAGTACGGCGACCGAGTGACGGGTATTGGTGAAGCGGAGCGCATTAGCTCCCCCTTCCTGGTCAAAGAGGCCACCGAGAACTGGTTGCCTAAAGACATTGCCGACTTAGCACTGGGGGCTGAAGCATTCGGCCGGTGGGATCCCTCTGACAGGGCCCAGTTTGACGACTTCGCGCAACGCTTGGAGGACGCTCGTGCCAACGGCGAGCAGACCGTGTTATTGCCCAAGTCGACTATTGAACTTCCATTGCCGGCGGCACAGCAACTGCTTGACGCCTGGTCGCAAAAAATCGCCCCGGCTTCAACGGCTAAACCAGACGTGGAAAAGGTCGGGCGTGCGGTGCTGCAAATCGGTCAGAATATCGATGAGCCCAACTACGTACAGTTGCGCCAAGAAGCATTGCTTGCAGGGCTTGACGCTGTGCCGCAATTGCCCACATTGCTTCAGCCCCACGTGGTGCTACGGGAGCATCAGTTGCAAGGAGTGGCCTGGCTTCAGCACTTGTTCAAATTGTCACCCACCGATGTCTCGGGCTGTTTGTTGGCGGATGACATGGGCCTGGGCAAGACCATTCAATTGCTGACTTTTCTGGTTTGGTATCTCGAAGTCTATCCTCAAGACAAACCGGTATTGATCGTTGCGCCGGTGTCATTGCTGGATAACTGGGAGCGCGAGCTTGGCCAGTTCTTTTATGCTGACACGTTGCCAGTGCTGAAGCTGTATGGCGCTGCGTTGAGTGCGGTGAAGTTTAAAAAGGACGAAATACCCGTCGATATCAAAGCCAAGGGCATTAAAAATCTTCTGCGTCCGGGCTGGCTCGGTGGTGCCCGAATTGTGCTGACCACCTACGAAACCCTGCGTGACCAGGAGTTCTCACTGGCGCGTCGACAATGGTCCATTGTCGTGTGTGATGAGGCGCAAAAACTTAAGAATCCTGCCGCGTTGGTGACGCAAGCGATTAAGGCGATCCCCGCTCGCTTTCGTGTTGCGTGTACCGGTACGCCGGTTGAAAACTCGCTGATCGATCTCTGGTGTTTGTTCGACTTTATTCAGCCCGGCTTTTTGGGTGGATTGAACCAGTTCGGTCGTGAGTATCAGCGTCCGATTGAAGCTGCCCTCGAACGGGATACGATTGCTCTTGAGCGACTGCGCAGACTCATAGAACCGCAGACACTACGCCGGACCAAGCAGGACGTCGCCAAGGACTTACCGGCAAAAATTGAAGACCGCGCGTGTCGCTCGCTGACCATGCATGGCCTTCAACGAGATCTGTATCTATCCGAAGTGTCGGCCTATAGCCGCAAGCAGCAAATCGAAGAGCAACTTGATCAGAAAAGTTCAGGGATGTTGGGTTTGCTGCATAAGCTGAAATTGATCTGTGCCCACCCATACAGTGTGCAGCCTGATGCCCGTTTACGTGATCACTCGCCAAAAATGCAGTGGCTTATGCGCACGCTGGAAAGCATCAAGTCCGCCGGGCAGGACGACAAGGTCATCGTCTTTACCGAACTTCGTGACATTCAGCGGGAACTGCAACATGCCATTCAAGAGCGTTTCGGTTGGCGTGTCACGGTGATTAATGGCGATACCAGTACGAGCAGCGAGAGTGCCATGAGTCGGCAGAAGTTGATTGATCAGTTTCAGGCGCAACCTGGCTTTGGCGTGATCATTCTGTCGACCATTGCGGTTGGCTTTGGTGTCAATGTCCAAGCGGCGAACCATGTTATCCACTTTACGCGGTGCTGGAACCCCGCAAAGGAAGATCAAGCCACAGATCGTGCGTATCGAATCGGACAAACCAAAGACGTGCATGTGTATTACCCGACCGTGCTGGACAGTGGAATGACCACCTTTGAGGCCACGCTGGATCAATTGCTCAGTAAACGCCGAGAGTTGGCTCAGGATATGTTGAGTGCAGCGTCTGAGATTCAGGCTTCGGAGTTTGAGGCGTTGCTTAGGGCTAGGAAGTAGAAATTATGAAGGCTTATGTGGAAATCAGTCGGAGGGTGTTTACTTGGTGGCGCGCAGCGCACTTGTGCTTGCTTTTTGCAGGCCGGGATTGGTTGAATGCGCGCCTACCCGCCACGGATACGCCGCGCATGAGCGTTAAAAATTTTGAAAGTCCTGCAAGCAGATTAGGTTTTGTCGTTTTTTGTTTTTCTTCGGCGCTCTGTTTAGTCGCATTTGTTGTCACTTATGAATCATTTCATGACGTGAGTTTTTACAGGCTCGCCTATTTGATTTTCGACCGATCTATTCATTGGCAGCAAACGGCATTCAAAATAGGCCTTGCCGGGGTTGTGGTGGGTGCTGCGTTGGCATGGGATTTCTTGTCGTTTGCGAAGCGCGTTTATGACTGGATTAAAAAAGGCTAGCCGCCATGTGTGATTGGTTTTTTGCAAACTGCATTTAAATAACGTCGCCAAGCTAGATACCCTGACTGCACTATGCAGTCAGGGTTGTGTGTAGCACTGCTTCAGGTATGTGTAATTTAAGCCGCAGATTAGTGAGACAGCTTTTTGATTTGCGCAGTAATGTGTGTTGAAATCTCAGCGTCAAACCCGTATTCAATCAGGCAGTGCTTGAGGAACTTGATCTGATCTTCATAGACCCTTTCCGTTCTGTCTAGGGCGCGTTCTCTTTGATTGAGCACTTTTATTTTTTCAATGATTTCGATTGTCATTTCCTCAATGAAATCCGCCGTCTCCTTGTATTGGCGCAGGTCGATTTCTTTTTTTGCAAAGCTGTTGTAGTTGTCCTTGGCTGCAATATTAAGTGCGTTGAGCGTCATTTCGTACTGTGCAACCAACGTTTGTTCAGCTTGCTGAAGAAATTCATCCAGTGAATAGCTCACTACGTAGCCGTAACGATAACTGCTCATGACCTGGTTATTGAAAAAACCTCGTTCTTGGGTAACGTTACATGACACTGATGCAAATATTCTTAATCCTTGACCAATCGGTATCGAATTAGTGGCTGTGCTGACTTGTACTTTACTTGATTTCCCGAACGAGTTAACGATGCCTGTCAGCAGGTTCAGGCAATTGGATGCAACCAATAAGCGCATATCATCCGTGATGCCACCCTCCTTGTTGATACTTTCCACATCAGGGGATGTTTCGACACCTTCTGGCAGCTTACCCACAGGACCCAGGATGCCTACGACGGCACTGGTAATCTGTTGGATGATAGCGTTGAGATTATCAAGGCTCCACGTGGCTGACGTTTGAAAGTCAGAGTTTGCACCGTACACATAGTCTGAAAACTTCCATTCCCTCTGGTTGTTTACGTAAAAGTTTTTTTGCTCTTCTCTTAGAGTCTTTCCGGCTTCAGCTTGTTGAGCTTCAAGTTCTTTTTTTATTTCTTCCAGACGTTTTTCATTCTGCTTGCTCTGTTCCAAGAGCTTTTTAACACTGTTGTTCATTCCCATGTCATAGCATCCTTGTTAGTAGGTTTGAGTGCCAAGGCCCCATGGCGAGCCGCACGCCATTCC
The DNA here is from genome assembly GCF_001529285.1 of Pseudomonas sp. TAA207. Lineage (NCBI taxonomy): Bacteria > Pseudomonadati > Pseudomonadota > Gammaproteobacteria > Pseudomonadales > Pseudomonadaceae > Pseudomonas > Pseudomonas sp. TAA207. The sequence continues at coordinate 29,904 of NZ_LLWJ01000066.1, forward strand.
TTGGCAAACAATAACGTAGCTCGTTTTTTTAGCCTGTAAAGGTGATATGTCTTTTTTTGGAAATAGTTAAGATTCGATAGGCGGTATTGATTTTTAAAGGGGGCTGGCTAGAATCCATGCTTGTTCGCAGGTTGATAATGAGGCCTAAGTAGCTTGCGAGGCGCTTTGCGCATTAATCGAACCGAGAGGGGAGGTTTTAGTTATTTCGCAGGTCGAAATAACCGATGTGTTTAATGATTGAAACAAATAGTATTACTTTTGCGACGCCCTTGTTTTTAGAGTGTCGTCATTCAGGGTCAGTTCGCATTTTGATCACGGTGTGGGCCAAGCCGGGTTCGGTTGTGGCGCTGACAAATCGATATTTGTATGGCTAAGGGATTCAACGGAATGAAACTATTGCGCACGACTCAAGGACTTGTTTTGATGTTGGCCGGTTTCTGCTCAGCACTGCCGGTTGCCCATGCTTGCACACGTTTGGTGTACCTGGGGGACAACCAACAGGTAATAACCGCACGCTCGATGGACTGGGCAAATGATGTGGAAACAAATCTGTGGGTCTTCCCCAAGGGCATGCAGCGTCATGGGGCAGCAGGGGCTAACTCAGTCACATGGACGTCCAAATACGGCAGCGTTATAGCATCGGGCTATGACATTTCTACGACGGACGGGGTCAATGAAGCGGGTCTGTCGGCCAACCTGTTATGGTTGGTCGAATCGCAATATCCCGCTTTCGATAAGAGTAAAGCCAGGCTAAGTGTCTCTGCGTGGGCTCAATACGTGTTGGATAATTTCAAAACGGTTGCAGAAGCGGTAACGGCACTCAAAAGTGAACCCTTCAATGTGATGCCTATCAATGTGCCTAACGAGGAGCGTTTGGCAACCTTGCATCTTTCAATGTCTGATGCCTCAGGCGACAGTGCGATTATCGAATACATAGAGGGTAAGCAAGTGATCCACCATGACCGTGCTTATCAGGTCATGACCAACTCGCCTGCGTTTGAAAAACAATTGGAGATGAATGCTTATTGGCAGGGGATTAATGGGACAGAAATGCTCCCTGGCACGAATCGCTCGCCTGATCGTTTCGCGCGTGCCTCTTTTTATGTCAATGCCGTGCCTAAATCCCAAACCCCGCAATTATCACTGGCCAGTGTATTTAGCGTGATACGCAACGTATCGGTACCCTATGGCCTGACAACGCCCGGCGAGCCCAACATTTCGTCCACACGCTGGCGGTCTGTCATTGACCATAAGCAGAGCCTGTATTTTTTTGAGTCTGCTATCACGCCGAATACATTCTGGGTAGACCTTAAAAAGCTGGATTTGAGCCAGGCAACAGGCAAAGTGAAAAAGCTTGATCTTGGGCCTAATCAGAGCACGGTTTATTCCGGTGAAGTGTCCAGCCACTTTGAGCCGGCGGCGCCTTTCATATTTTCAGGCGAAGAATCACGACGGGTTGCCTTGATTCGTTGATGAGTCTTGGTCTGCTATCCGCGTGGGCTTTCAGTCAGCACAGTTGGCCGCCTGTTTCTCGCACATCGTGCAGAGTATTCAGTGCGGCCGATACCGCCACGCGCAGGCCCTTTACCAAGGTTTCCTGGCTCATTGAAGGTTGCGCTGATGCCGCCAAGGCTACTTGTTCAGTGAGCAGCGGGACATGCATGAAACCACTTCGCACCGTTGAACCTGCCAGCGTATGTTGCAGGCTGTAAAACACCTGATTGCAGACGAATGTACCGGCTGTATGCGAAACCGTGGCTGGAATGCCGGCTGCCCTGAGTGCAGCGACCATCGCTTTGATCGGCAGTGTGCTGAAGTAGGCTGTGGGACCTTCAGCCGCGACGGGGACATCGATTGGCTGCTCACCCTGGTTGTCGGGGATTCTGGCGTCGATCAGGTTAATGGCCACCCGCTCCAGAGCAATATCAGAGCGGCCCGGCCCCAGACCCACGGCAATGACCATTTGCGGAGTAAACCTCTCAATCAATGCGTGCAAGTGTGCAGGGGCCTGCGAAAACACGCAGGGCAACTGGCGGGCAACAATACGGACGTCGTCGTTTATCAGCGTCTCATCCAGCAGGCGTACGGCTTCCCAGGATGGATTGAGGGTGTCTTGATCGAACGGTTCAAAACCTGTCAGCAGCACGGTACGCATAGACGCCTCACATCAGCAGATAAAGCAGGACGATATTAACCACCAGCATCAGCAAAGCTGTAGGCATTTGCGCCTTGATCACGGCGTATTTGTCCGGCAGTTCAAGCAGGGCCACCGGCACGACATTGAAGTTGGCCGCCATTGGCGTCATCAGTGTGCCGCAGTAGCCGGAGAACATACCGATCGCAGCCATGACAGCGGGGTTGGCATCGTAGATGCCGACTAATACCGGTACGCCGACGCCGCCGGTCATCACGGGGAATGCTGCAAAACCATTACCCATGATGACAGTGAACAGCGCCATGCCCAGGACATACACCATCACAGCAATCAGACGGTAATCCATATTGATGTAGGAAGTTGCGACGTGTGCGACGGCCGTCCCCACACCCGCGTCGTTAAATAACAGACCCAGCATGGCCAACATTTGCGGCAACACCATGGTCCAGCCGAGCGCTTCGGTCAGACGACGGGATTCGCGCAGGCTTTGCAGGGGCGTATCGCGGGTCAGGAGGCAAGCCAGAATCAGCGCGACGATGCAGCCGAGGCCCAAGGAAACGAACGTCGTATTTTTTGGGTCCAGCAGCGGAACGCCCGCAATTTGTATGTTTTTGAGCAGTACTGAGCCGATTACGGTGACCAATGGAATCGACAATGCCGGGATGAACAATTTGTGGCCTAAGCGGCCTGCACTCGCCCGGGCTGCCTTGACGTGCAGTTCAGTATGGGTGCCGCGACCTACGCCGCCAATGCCCGCGATGACCGCCATGACCAGTACGCCAACCCCGATCACAAACGGCGGCAAGCGATCACCCATCAAAAAAACGATGCTAAATAGCAACCAAAAAAGACTGCTGGTCCAGCGTTTTGGGTGGGTTCGGTCAGAGGCAATCATGCCAGCAGTAATCAACAGCAGTACGCCTGCCAGCCAGTAGAAATACTCAATGGAAATAATCATTGCACGGCCTCCTGCGACATAGGCGCGGGGTGCGTTTGGAGGTCAGTCATCTTGCGTGTGAGCATTAAATCGAAGCGATAAAGGCGCAGGGCATGCACGATAAACGCGCAAATGGCAGTGGGGATTCCCCAGAAGGCGATGTGCAAGGGTTCTACGTCCAGCCCTGCACCCAGTAGGAAGGTGTGCATCAACGCAATTGCGCCGAACGCTACAAATACATCTTCGCCAAAGAACAGACCCACGTTATCGGTGGCAGCACACATCGCCAGCACTTTATGGCGTAACGCTTCTGGCAGTTTGCCGAATGTGTTTTCTGCAGCGCCTTCTGCCATAGGCGCCAACAGCGGGCGCACCATTTGCGGGTGGCCGCCCAGGCTGGTGAGGCCCACGGCTGCAGTCGTCTCGCGTACGAACAGGTACATGATCAGCAAGCGGCCAACGGTGGCCCGTTGAAATTTGGCGATCCAGTTTTGTGCGTGCAAGCGCAGTCCATGACGCTCCAGCAAGCCAATCACAGCCAGGGGGAGTAGCAGAATCAATTGCAGGGCGCGGGTCTCAAGAAACCCTTCGCCCATCAGGGAGATGATTTTTTCAAGTGGGAAGTTTGCAGCCAGGCCGGTCACTATCGCCGCCAAGCTTACGACTAATAATGGATTGAAGCGCAGTACGAAGCCTACGACGATGACAAGCACGCCCAATAAGGGCCATAGATTGACGACGGTTTGCATGGGGGGTGAATCCCTTGACTGGTTGCCGCAGCGCCAGGGCAGGCTGGACGCGAGCAAGGCGAAAGCGGTCTGGCTCACTTTCGCAACATTGATACGCTGCCGGACTCAGCGTTTTTTTTATTGTTGACGCTCGGCATCAGAACGTCATTGGGCGATATCTTTGGTTGCTTTAAATACGGCGTCCAGTCAAAAAAAGTTGTCACCGCTGAACAATAAAGTTTGCTGAAACACTCACTTCTTCACGCTGGCTTGAGCTTGTTACAAGGGTTTACAGTGGCAGCCTTGTTTAGAGTGAACGGATAAACCTGCATGAATATGCGATTTCTTCTGACATTTGTGTGGGTGGCGCGGCTAGGCAGTTTTCGACTGACAGCGGAGAAGCTTTCAAGCACTCAGGCGGCTATCTCCAGCCGGATATCAGTGCTCGAAAGCGAACTGGGGGTGCAGTTGTTCCAGCGTGATTCGCGGGGCGTAAGCCTGACCCGCGAGGGACATAACGTGCTGGGTTATGCCGAAGAAATGCTCGCGACCCAACAGCGCCTGCTTCAGTCATTGGGTAAAGCGGATACGTACTCGGGGCGATTACGCATAGGTGTGATGGACACGGTAATTCACAGTTGGTTGAGTGAACTGATCAATGCTCTGAGCCAGGACTATCCGCTCGTTGAAGTGGAGTTAACCGCTGATACGGCTCTGAATTTGAGTGAGCAACTGCTCAAAGGACAGTTGGATCTGATTTTCCAGACAGACTTATTACGCGCTGATGGCGTGCGTAATGTGCAACTTGCCAGCTACCCCTTGAGCTGGGTAGTGGCAAAGGGCGCTGCGTTGGACCGTCCTTATGATGGGTTGGAAGATCTGTGCCAAGAGCGGTTGTTGACTTTTTCCCGGCTGTCACGGCCGCATCAGGATGTGCTCAATTATTTGCATCAGCAGGGCATCTCGACACCACGTATCAGTTGCATCAACTCGGTGGCTGCCATCATCAAGCTGGTTGCCGATGGCTTCGGGATAGGCGTGTTGCCCCCTGTGCTGGTGAGTCGGGAACTGCAAAGCGCAGCTATGATCGCGTTACCGATAAAGCCGGCGCCCGGCTTTGCGGTGTATGTCAGTTGGCGCGCGGGGGCTGGCCTGGAGTTAAACGAGGCAGTGGTGAACTTGGCCAGAAGCGTGGTGGCGGAGTATCAACGTACGGCCTCACCGGGCCATTTTGTGCTCCCAGACGCGCCCGGGTAGTACAGAGATCCATCTGATCCGTATTTTTATGGCTTACCTGCGCCTGTATTGCAGCTCACAATCGGCAGAAAATTACACCCAGTCCTGATAGGTCAAATGAGCTTTGGACCTTGAACGATGCAGGCAGGTCGTCAGTTCTGGCTCGGTTTCTGGTTTACGACACACTTACGGTAGGCACTGATATGGCTAAGATGGGTTGGTTTTTGGGCGGTTTTCTGGTGTTAACCATTGGTATCGGTATTCTCGCGACCATTCCCCCGGGTTGATGACCAGAAGGCAACAGGCCAGCTGTTTATACAGCGGCCTTTTCTGTTTTAAGACCTGAGCCGCTTTATGTACAACGCTCCATGGCCTGATCAATATCGGCCAGTAAGTCCTCAACATCCTCCAGACCGATTGCCAATCGCACCAAGCCTTCAGAAATGTCGTGCCGGGCGCGTTCTTCTTGCGTGTAAGCCGAATGCGTCATGCTCGCGGGGTGCTGCGCCAGCGATTCGGCACCACCCAAGCTGACAGCGCGGCTGATCAGCTGTAGCGCATTCATGAAGCGGCGGCCAGCCTCTAACCCTCCCTTGAGTTCGATAGCAATCATCCCGCCGGGTTTTTTCATTTGGCGCGAGGCCAATGCATTTTGCGCGAATGAAGGTAGACCGGGGTAAAACACTGACTCGACAGCCGGGTGGTTTTCCAGATACTGCGCAATCAGTTGAGCACTGCTGCAATGGCGATCCATGCGCAATGCCAGGGTCTTGAGTCCGCGCATCAGTAGATAAGCATCGTGGGGTGACAGCACCGCACCGGTCAGGTCCTTTAACCCTTGCAGACGAATACGATTAGCCAGCTCTTGGCGTGCGACGACAATGCCGGCGGTGATGTCGCTGTGCCCACTCAGGTATTTGGTGGCCGAGTGCACGACGATATCGGCCCCCATTTCCAGTGGGCGCTGCAAGTACGGCGTGCAGTATGTATTGTCGATGACGACGGTGATGTCGGGATGGCTGTGTGCAAGGCTTGATACCGCAGTGATATCCACCAGCTGCATATTCGGATTGGCGGGTGTTTCAAAATAGATCATGCGGGTTGACGAGGTGATTGCAGCTTCAAGTTCTGCCAGGTTTGCCATGTCGACGTGTTTGACGTTGATCCCGAACTCACCAATGCCGTGATGCAACAGGGCAAATGTGCAGCCATAGAGTGTTCGGCTCACGATCAGTTCGTCACCGGGCCTCAGTAATGTCCAGAACGTAGTGGCAATAGCGCCCATGCCTGAGCTGAACGCTACGCCTGCCTCGCCATTTTCAAGTGTGGCCAACCGCGATTCGAGCAAGGCCAGCGTAGGGTTGGAGATGCGCGTATAAAAATGCCCGCTTTCTTGCCCGGCAAAACAGGCAGCACCATATTCGGTGGACGCAAAGGCGAACGTGGAAGTGAGATAAATGGGAGGTATCAGGGCACCGTTATTCTCAAGCGCGTTGTAACCGTGATGGATCGCTCTTGTAGAAAAGCCGAACTCATTTTTTTTGTCGTTCATGCTGGACTCTCCGATATTTCCTACAATGCTATGCTCAAATTCAACGGTATAAATTCCAAATTGACGTAACGATTTGAGCATTCTTGGAACAAAAGCCAGCCACGATGATGTTTAGAGGCAAAGCATGCCCAGCGCCCTGGATAGAACCGACAAGGCCTTACTCGCCGCCCTGCAAAGTAATGCACGCTTAACCGTGGCGGAGCTGGCAGAGAGGGTTTCACTGACGACATCACCTTGCTGGAGACGCGTGAAGCATCTTGAAGAGCAAGGCCTGATTACGGGTTATCAAGCGATTCTTTCACCCAAGCAATTGGGCTACGGTGTCACGGCGTTTGTCAGTGTGATGATGGCTTCGCATTCGCAGGACATGGCCAGACATTTTGAACAGTGCTTACTGGATATTCCTGAAATTATTGCGTGTCACAACGTCTCGGGCCGTTATGATTTTTTATTGGAAGTAGTGGCCAAGGACCTTGAGTCATTCGGGGAGTTTACTCGGGAAGTGTTGCAGGCATTACCCGCAGTCAAAGAGATTTATTCGAGCTTTTCATTCAAGTCTGTAAAGCCCCAGCGTGTAATACCTGTTGCCCGCTGAGGCCAGCGCCATTTACTCGATCAAGAAGTCGACCTTGTAACTGTATGGGTAGTTCGGGGTGCGCCGGGTGATGCTTGAACTGCATCGCCTGTTCGATGAAGGGGTGCATTTAATGCTGTGGTCCCAGTAATAATTTATTTTGGGTGATTGGTAGTACAGCCGTTTTTCATAGGCGTAAGAAAAGCACGTTTCGAAATGGATGATGTGTTCATTCAGCGCGTAAGAAAAGCGCGCTTCGAAAATTGATTTCTTGACGTCATAGTCGATTAATATGTCGCCTCGCAAGTGCGGGGCTGCCTGGAATTGGACGGCATCTACGCGAACTTCAAGATCACTGTCACTCAGCCTGGGTGGAAATGAACCTGCAAACGCATTGTGTGTAGCTGAAATAAAGTCAAGGGACTGGCCTGACGTATTAATGAAGCGCATGTCGATATACATCGTATCAAGCTGTGGATTGGCCATTATCAAGTTCCTTCTTGGGGATGGCAGCGTTCAATTTACCCACGCTGAGTGGGCGCGCGAGGCATGTTAAGGCTTAAGTTTGTATGCGTCTGGAAGGAACTTAGTCCAGGGGCGTTAGGGGCGATTGTCAGTAATGTCCAAGAAGTAAGTAGGGGATGTCTAATAAGGGTTTATGTGCGCCTGCTAAAAGACATAGAGTGCTTCACTTTTAATTTAAATAATTAAGAGGTGGTCTTATGTTGACCCGTGAAGTCATGTTGCAGTTGTTCCCGAAAAGTAGGCCGTTCATAGATGATTATTTCCCCGCTGTACAAGAGGTGACGGCTCAGCGCTTGATCGATACTCCTCGTCGTTTAGCGGCTTTTCTAGCGCAGGTGGGTCATGAAAGTGCCGGTTTCACACTGCTTTTAGAGAGTCTGAACTACAGTGCGGCAGGTCTCGCCGCTACATGGGGCTCGCGATTCGCTGAAAAGAATTCAGCCGGTCAGTACATCACTGTCATGGAGGGTGGTCGTGCACGTCGAGTCCCCAACAGTGAAGCGCAAAAGCTGCACCGCAGACCTGAAGCCATTGCCAACAGGGTCTACAGCGACCGCCTGGGTAATGGCACCGAAGACTCAGGAGAGGGCTGGCTGTATCGCGGCAGGGGGCTGATTCAAATGACCGGCAAACTCAATTATCGACAGTGCAGCCTGGGTTTGTTTTGCGATGAGCGACTCATCGCAACGCCACACTTATTGGAGCAATGGCGCTGGGCCGTTGAGTCGGCGGGGTGGTATTGGCATTCGCGCAATATAAACGTTCTGGCAGACGGTGATGATTTCGAGCAGGTGACCAAAGCGGTTAATGGTGGGCTCAATGGTCACGCGCAGCGCGTCGCGTTGTATCAGCAGGCGCTAGGCTTGTTAGGCACTGTTTAGCAGGCGTTATCGGGCCAAGACGGAGCAAATTGAGGCACTGGCGCGGATACGTGCGAGAGGTTGAAGGCAAAGTGCCTTTATCAGGCCATAATGCCGGGCATCCCACTCACTTTGCAGGAGCCATATAGCCGTGATGTTTGAAATAAAACCGATGAACCCGGACGTTTATCGTCAGCAAACCCGACGCAGTACGCTGTATATCGCGCTGATTTTTGCGTTGCTGGCGCTGTTGGTGTCCGGAGTGGCGGTGATGGTGGCGGGTGAGCCTGGAGGGGATAATTTTCGCTTGAACCTGGCGGGCGTGATTGCGGCATTGATCGTGACCATCGTGCTGGTGCGCTATGTGTTTTGGTCACAGCCGTGGATGGCGCAGGCGGTGTACGGCTGGCAGCTCAAGCGCAGCTTGATGCGGGTAACCAATGTCATGCATTACGTGACGGCCGGCGTAATGGCTGGGGATGTCAGCGCCCTGAAGCTGTTGCGGTTTTATCACTTGGGAATTACCCAAATGTACCAACTGGACGCTAATTCCAGTGCGTTGAGCCAGATGGTAAAGGAGATCGATTTGCATAAAACGCGGTTGCAAGCGTTGGGCATTGAAACCGAACAGACTCGTCTGGACCCTGCCTGGATTGAGGCGGTAAAAAAGTTCACCCCCATGAAGTGAGTGTGAATGGCCAGCCAGGCAGTGGAGGCGCTGTAATGCGCCCCTTACCTGGCAAGCCCGCAGGGGCTGAGGGTTAGCTCACCACCCGATAACACGGCACATACGCTGCGCCGCCTGGCAGCTTCATGCGGTGTTGTTCGACAAACGCTTGTAGCAGTTTATCCAGCGGTTTCATCACGGCGGCGTCGCCATGGATCTCGTAGGGACCGTGCTGCTCGATCAGATGAATGCCTTTTTCTTTTACGTTACCGGCCACAATCCCGGAGAACGCCTGACGCAAATTAATCGCCAGTTCGTGGGGTGGCAAGTCGCGGCGCAATTGCAGGCTGGCCATGTTGGCGTGCGTGGGATCGAACGGGCGCTGAAAACCTTCGTCAATTTTCAACAGCCAATTGAAGTGGAAGGCGTCATTGCGTTCGCGACGGAACTGTTTGACGGCCTTGAGCCCTGTGGTCATATGGCGGGCCACTTCGGCCGGATTGTCGATGATGATCTGGTAGTGCGTCTGTGCGGTTGCACCCAGCGTAGCGCCGACAAATTCATGCAGTTGTTGCAGGTACGGCTCGGCTTCTTTAGGGCCGGTCAAAATCACCGGGAACGGTATGTCGCGGTTGTCCGGGTGCATCAAGATTCCGAGCAAATACAGAAACTCTTCGGCCGTACCTGCGCCGCCAGGAAAAATGATGATGCCGTGGCCGACCCGTACAAACGCTTCAAGGCGTTTTTCGATGTCAGGCAAAATCACCAGCTCGTTGACGATAGGGTTGGGGGCTTCAGCGGCAATGATGCCAGGCTCGGTCAGCCCCAAGTAGCGCCCGCCAGTTAAGCGTTGCTTGGCGTGGGAAATCGTTGCGCCTTTCATCGGCCCCTTCATGACGCCTGGCCCGCAACCGGTGCAGATGTCGAGAAGGCGTAACCCCAGCTCGTGTCCGACCTTTTTGGTGTACTTGTACTCTTCGGTGTTGATCGAGTGGCCACCCCAGCACACCACGATTTTGGGCTCGACCCCTGGGCGCAAGGTGCGCGCATTGCGCAGCAGGTGGAACACGTAGTCGGTGATACCGGCTGAGTGGCTCAGGTCCATGCGCGGGCTGTCCAGCCCACTTTGGGTGTAAACAATGTCGCGCAAGGCGCTGAACAGCATTTCACGTGTGCTGGCGATCATTTCACCATCAACAAACGCATCGGCGGGCGCATTGAGCAACTCAAGACGTACCCCCCGGTCTTGTTGATGGATGCGTACGTCGAAGTCTTTGTAGGCCTCAAGGATGGTTTTGGCATTGTCGACGTGGGCCCCGGTATTGAGGATGGCCAGCACGCATTGACGGAACAGTGTGTAACTGCTGCCTGAGCCGACTTCACTCAGTTGTTGCACTTCACGTTGCGATAAAGTCTCCAGGCTGCCTTTGGGGCTGACCGAAGCATTGATGACGTGTCTTTGGACCATGGATGACTTCCTTGAGCGGGTCGAAAAATTGCCTGATGCAGCGCGAACATTCATATCAGCCGGGTGCATCTTAAGTGCAAGAGGTTCGAATTCTTGCGGCGATGGGTGGAGATCCTGACTTTAAGGTCGCTAATCACCGGCCGGGCACTACAGTAACACCGCAGACTCACAAGAGCAGAGCGGTGCAATTGGACACAGGTGAACTCAATCGCCGCGGCTGTGTCTGAGGTAACCTGCCGCTCAGTGAGGGCAGGTGTTTGACCTCGAGTGTCATAAGGAAGTTTTAATGATTATTACCACGACCAACCGTATTGAAGGTCGCCAGATTACTGAATATCTGGGTGTGGTCAGTGCCGAGTCGGTTCACGGCATTAATTTTGTGCGGGATTTTTTCACCGGCATGCGCGACTTTTTTGGTGGGCGCTCGCAAACGCTGGAGCGCGCGCTTAAAGAGGCACGCGCCGAGGTGACGGCTGAAATTCGTGAGCGGGCGGGTGCGTTGCGCGCGGATGCCGTCGTTGGGGTGAATTTTGAAATCAGCATGCCGTCAGGGCGTGGTGGCATGTTGGTGGTATTTGCAACGGGTACTGCCGTGCGATTGAACTGAGGCTCGACTGAGCTGATCGCAATCATCAAGAAGTGGTGTTTTTTATCAAAAGGAGCGTTCTCGATGAGTCAATTATTAAGCCGCGTGGTATTGGGTTTGGCGCTGGCGGGTTTCGCGGTTGGCGTGTCTGCTGAAAACCGGTTGCCGGACTTGACGACCCAGGCGCCGTACAAAAAAGCCTATGCAGCCATGTTGGCTTATCCCGATTGGGTGAGCACGGGGCAGGGTACGGCGGCACCGGTTGAAAAGGTGGTGGTGGACGGTAAAACCTACACGGTTGGCCAGATGTGCAAACCTCATGACTGCGCAGACAACCAACTCAATGTGGTGTTCAGCCCTGATGCAAAACACGCGTGGGGGCTATTGTCAGTTCGCGCAGAGAATGCCGAGGAGTTTGACCAGCAATACCTTGGCATGCCGGATGAAACGATCAAAAAGCTGCTGAAAAAATCTTTTGCAGACAACAATCCAACGGATTGAGGTGTTGCTAAAAAGCTCGACCGCCCTGGAGGCGGTCGACTGTTGTGTGCTCTGCAAGCCCTTACAGGGCAGGCTTAAGCCGATTTGTTCAGGTCAGTTTTGGACAGTGCATCCTGAAGCTTTTGTTCTTGCTCGGGCGACAGGGAGGTGCGCAATACTTTGCCTTTGAAGTTTGAGTCTTCAAGTTCTTTCAAGACTTTTTCTGGCTGAAATTTACGCAATAACACGAACAACGCCGAGGAGTTGTTCGGGATGGTTTCGCTCAGCGACTTGATGAAGTCGTCGTCAATCCCGTAATCGCTCAACGATCCTGACAGTGCGCCGGTGCCAGCACCCAAGGCGCCGCCGATGGCAAAGCCTGCCAGCGGGTTGAGAAACAACAGTCCCACCAGCGCCCCCCAAAGCCCCCCTGTAACCAGACCCGAGGTTGCGCCCAGTGCGGTCAAATTGACGCTTTGCTTGATATGAACCTTGCCTTCTTCGTTGCGTACAACAATGACGGCGTCTTCCAGTTCGACCAAATGCTCTTTACTCAGTGACACCATCTTGGTCAAGGCGCGGTCAGCTTTCTCGGTATCGTCAAATCCCACTACGATCAAATCAGACATGTCTTTCATTCCTTGACTGTACAGTTCAAGCCCGCAAAGGGCTGAACACAAAAGTTGGCCTCAAGGCGTGACTGCATAATTAACACCTTGTTACACAGCGAGTCAGGTTGAGCACAGACGCTGCGAGCAATGAGCGTGGTCGCAGACATTGAAACCGTCAAGTCGATCGGCGGTTCAGTTTGTCGCAGGGGAGGGGGAACTGCGGGGGGTTAGGGTGTTTGCCAGCAAGCACAATCAATAAGAGGAGGGCTGGCTGAGCAGCCCTGACGCTCACTCCAAGGGCTGATACCTCGGAGTTTTATTACTGGTCGTTCTTGTCTGATGCTGTCAAACCGGCCTGAATGCGCTGGTAGATTTCTTCACGGTGGACGGCGACATCTTTCGGTGCATTGATGCCGATCCGGACCTGTTGGCCGCTGACACCTAAAATAGTGATCGTAATATCGTCACCGATGTTTATGCTTTCACCAACTTTGCGGGTGAGTATCAGCATTTTTTTCTCCTTGATGGCTTTGTAAGGCACGTCTCTGAGACGGTGCGGCTTCGGTCATGGCTACAGAATACTGCTAAGTGCATATAAATGCGCCGCTCATTACAGACGTCATAGCCACAGGGTTAATTCCCTGTGCGAGGGAAACTCTCGCGTATGAGCCTTAGATAAGGGCGGATTGGATTTGTTCAAGGAGAGCAAAGGCCGCTGCCCCAGTGATAAAATCGACCCACTCAAACAGATAGGGGAAACGCAGTGCGTAAAGTCATCGTGATGACAGCAATATTGGCCTTGACGGCTTGCGGTCAGGAGTCTAACGATAAAATTCAACGGGCTAAAGCTGCTTCTGAAACATCGACGGTTCAAGCGCCCATTGCCCAATGGGCGGTTGAAGTGAAATTGGGTAAAACTCAGGCACTCAGTGATCTGACGGCAAGACTGCTTGAGCATGGTTTCAGCTCTTATATTTATGTGGATGAAGGTGTTCAGCATGTGCTGTTGGGCCCGTTCAACACGCAAGAACAGGCCCAGGAGAAGCTGACGCGGCTAACCACCAAGCTCGACAATCTTGAAGCCGCAGTGATTGAACTGCCCCCTGGCAAACCGGCCCATTAAGCAGTCAAAGCGGCGTTAGCTGCCTAAGCGTAGCGCCAACCGGCGCTATTGGAGGGGTTTGGAGCATTTTTTTTGCGTGCAAGCGCTGGCAGCAGCATCCACTGTCACAGGGTTCCCCACCCACCGCCCAGCGATGTCAGCAACTGCACGCTGGCCTGCAATTGCCGGGTACGCAGTGTTTGTACCTGGCGTTGTGCCTGCAATGCAGCCGTTTGTGCGCTCACCACATCCAGATAATTCACGGCGCCAGCCTCGTAACTGTGGGTGGCCAAGCTTTGAGTCTGTTGAGCGGCATGGGCAGCGGCTTGCTCGTCAAGGCTTTGCAGATGCAAGTCGCGCAACTGGGCCAGACTGTCTTCGACTTCACGCACGGCGCGCAACACCTGGCTGCGGTAATGAGCGCTGGCCTCCTCAAATTCAGCTTTGGCCTGGCGTTCCTGTGCATCCAGTCGGCCGCCGTCAAAAATGGGCAGATTCATCAAAGGCCCCAACGCCCAAAAGCGATTGCTCGCCGCCAACACATTGCCGCTGCCTTGGGTTTGCCCGCCGATCAGCCCGCTCAAGCTGAAATCCGGGTACCAGGCCGCTTTCGCCACGCCAATCGCGGCATTGGCCGCAAACACTCGGCGCTCAGCTGCCGCAATATCAGGTCGGCGCTGTAACAACGTACTGGGCAGAGTGGCAGGTTGCGTGGGCACAGTGAGGCTGCCTTCGCTGGCGGCCAGGTGAAAGTCGCTTGCGGGTTGGCCCACCAGCTCGCCGATCGCATGTTCGGCCAGATTACGCTGCCCACGGACATCGTCCAGTTGCGCCCGCGCCTGCGCCAGTTGGCTTTGGGCGCGCGTCAGATCAAGTTCTGACGCTATCTGGCCCTGATAACGGTCGCGGGTCAGCTGCAAGGCCTGGCGGTAATCTTCCAGAGAACGGGTCAGAATCTGCTGTTGCGCATCCAGCCCGTCGAGCTGGACGTAGAGGATGGCCAATTGGCGCTGGAGACTCAGGCGCGCCACAGCCAGATCATCAGCCGAGGCCTGCGCCTGAGCATCGCCTGCTGCCACTTGGTTGCGGATTTTGCCCCACAGATCGAGATCAAAATTGAGTGCAAACCCGGCCGTCAAGCTGTTGTACACCGAGGGTTGAGTCGTCCCGCGTAGTGGGCGGTTGTCTGATTGACGCTGACGAAGGGTTTGAGCGCTGGCGGTTAATTGCGGGAACAACCCGGCATGCAACTGGCTGGCGTAAGCCTGTGAGGCATCCACATGCGCCAGCGCCGCTGCAAGGTCCGGGTTGGCTGTGAGTAATTGTTGTTGCAGTGTGTTCAACCGCGGGTCCTGATACGCCTGCCACCATTGCTCGGGCACATGATCGGCGGGCTGCGCGCTGTGCCACGGGCCGTCGCTGTTTTGTTCGCGGTAATGCGCGGGCAGGTCGATTGAGGGGGCGGTATAAGCCGGTGCCAACGAGCAGCCCTGTAGCGCCGTAACCAGCAGCAATAACGCGCATTTAAGCCTTGGCTGCATGGGAGGCTCCTGTGTCCGCGAGTTTCACCGTATCACCCTCGCGCAGGGCGTCAGGCGGGTTGTCGATGACGGTGTCCGCAGGTTTGAGCCCTTGGTCAATGACCAGCCGATCGCCTAAATCCAGGCCAATGTGGATGCTTTGCAAATGCACATGGTGGGCGCTGTCGAGGAGGGCGACCTGAGTGCCCTGGGCGCGAAAGATCAGGGCGCTGGCCGCAATACTGACGCCGTGGGTATCGGCCGGGATCGCTAACACGGCTTCGGCGTAATCGCCGGGCATCAGCGCATCATCAGGATTGAGCGCGACAAACTGTGCCATCAGCGTGCCCGAACGCCGGTCAATCGAGGTTGAGTTACCGATCAACCTGGCGCTAAAGGTTTGGCCCGGGTGCTCCGGCACACTGAGCTGCACATGCATGCCCGGGCGGATCACACTGGCGTAGTTTTGCGGCACCGGCACGTAAAGGCGCAGTTGGTGGGTGTCGGCGATGTCAAACAGCTGCGTGTCGCTGTCGGTGTCAGCTTTGATCAATTGGCCAATGTCGGTATGGCGCGCGGTGATGGTGCCTGCGAAAGGCGCACGGATGGTTTTGTAGGCTTCCAGTGTCAAAAGACGTGCGTAATCGGCCTGGGCTGCCTGCGCATTGGCTTTGGCCGCGGCGGCATTCGATTGTTTCTCGTCGGCCTCCTGACGCGACACCGAGTGCGAAGCCAACAGGTTTTGCCAGCGTGTGGCGGTGGTGGCCGCCAGTGAAGCGTTGGCTTGCTCCTGCGCCTTATGGGCGCGGGCCTGCGCCAGTTGCTGGTCCAGATCAGGGCTGTCGATCAGGGCCAACACCTGACCGGCTTGCACCTTGCTGCCAATGTCGGTTTGCCAGCTGTGCAGATAGCCGCTCACCCGTGCATGAATCGGCGCCTTGCTCCACGCCTCCAAATGAGCGGGCAAACGCAGCGTGTCGCCGTGCGCGTTTTGCAGCGGCTGAAACACACTCACCACGGGCAATGCGGCCGCTTCAGTCCAGTGGGCCACCGCCTGTTCATGGCGGCTGCGGGCCGCCAGCCCGTTAGCCACCAGCAAGGCGGCCAGCGAGAGGCCGCCGATACCCAGTACCATTAAGCGCTTGCGTGACGGTGTTTGATTAGACATGGGTTGTTTCTCCAGCAGCAGCGCGGGTTTCTTTGCGCCCGTGCACCAGGCTGAACACCACGGGCACGAACAGCAGGGTGGCGACGGTGGCCAGCATCAGACCGCCAATCACGGCGCGTCCGAGCGGGGCGTTCTGTTCTTCTGAAAGGGCCAGCGGCAACATCCCGATCATCATTGCCAATGCGGTCATGCACACCGGCCGAAAGCGTGTGTAGCCCGCTTCAAGCGCGGCCTTGAGCGCGTCGCCATGCTCGGCCAGACGTTCGCGACAGAAGCTCACCACCAGAATCGAGTTGGCCGTGGCCACCCCCATGCACAAGATGGCACCGGTCAAGGCCGGGACCGACAGCGAGGTGGCGCTCAAGAACAGCATCCACACGATCCCGGCCAGAGCCGCAGGCAGCGCAGTGATGATCACAAACGGGTCGACCCAGGACTGGAAGTTGACCACGATCAGCAGGTAAATCAGCACCACGGCGCCAAGCAAACCAAAGCTCAGGCCGCTGAACGCCTCGTGCAAGGCATCGATTTGTCCATGCAAACTGATGATCGCGCCTTTGGGGCGCAGGTCGGCGGCGCCATCAATGACCTTTTGCACATCAGCGGCCACTGATCCCAGGTCGCGGCCCTGAATGTTGGCGTACAGGTCCAGCGTCGGCTGAATGTTGTAGTGGGTGATTACCGCCGGGCTTTGCACGCGGCTGATCGTGGCCAGCCCGCCGAGAATTTGTGACTGGCCGTTACTGCCCGTCACCGGCAGCGCTTCCAGGGCAGGCATGCTGTCCAGACGATATTGCGGCGTGGCTGCCACTATGCCGTAAGACACGCCGTTTTGCGGGTTGAGCCAGAAGGTTGGCGCAACTTGAGAGCTGCCGGCCAGCGACGCGACCATGCTATTGGTTACATCACGCTCGGTAATGCCCAGGCCATTGGCGCGCTGACGATCCACATTGACCTGCAACGACGGGTAACCCACCGACTGTTGGATACGCAGGTCGGCAATTCCCGGCACATGTTGCAAGCGGCGCTGCAACTCCAGCGCATACGCCCGGTTGGCGACGTCATCGCGCCCGGAGATTTTCACGTCAAGCGGGGCGGGTGAGCCAAAGTTAAGAATCTGGCTACTGATATCCGCAGGCATAAAGGCGAACTGGCTGCCGGGGAAGCTTTCGGGCAGGGCTTCACGCAATTGCTTGACGTAATCGGCAGTCGGAGCGTGTTTGGCGTTGAGCGTGATTTGAATATCGCCATCCTGCGGGCCGATGGTGCCACTGCTGCTGTAGGCCATGTCGATACCGCTCAACGGAATCCCGATGTTATCGATGATGCTGTCCAGTTGATCAGCCGGGATGATTTCGCGAATCCGCGATTCGATCCGGTCGAAGGCGGCAGCGCTTTCTTCGATGCGCGTACCCAGCGGCAAGCGCACATGCAAGGCCAATGCGCCCGCATCGGTGGCGGGGAAAAAGTCCTGACCCAAGCTTGGCAGCAGCGCAAACGAGGCCAGCACACAAGCCATGAACCCCAGCAAAAAGCGTTTGCGATGGGCCAGTGTCAGCTCCAGCACAGCGTAATAAGCATCGCGCACCGCCGAAAAACGGCGCTCGAAACCTTGCTGGAAATTCAACAGCGCCTGCACCGGTGCCGAATGCTTTTTGCTGTGCTGATCGCCCTCGTGATGGTTGATGTAGCCATCTTCCGGATGCTGCCCAGCGCCTTGTTCCGGCACGTGGGGTTTGAGCAGAAACATCGCCAGGGTCGGCACCAGCGTGCGCGACAGAATAAAAGAGCTGCCCATCGCGAAAATCACTGCCAGAGCCATCGGCCGGAACAGATACCCGGCAATCCCCTGCAACATGAACATCGGCACAAACACGATGCAGATACACAGCAGCGACACAAACGCCGGGCCGACAATCTGCGCGGCCCCATCGAGAATCGCATCGCGCACCGACTTGCCTTGCTCCAGATGCCAGTTGATGTTCTCGATAGTCACCGTCGCATCATCGACCAATATCCCCACCGCCAACGCCAGCCCGCCGAGGGTCATGACGTTCAGGGTCTGGCCACTGAGGGCGAGCAGGGCAATCGCCGAGAGCACCGCCAGCGGGATCGACACCGCAATAATCAGCGTCGAACGCCAACTGCCGAGAAACAGCAGAATCATCGCGCTGGTCAATAACGCGGCAATGATGCCTTCTTGCGCCACGCTGCCCACCGACTGTTTAACGAACACCGAAGCGTCGCCCAACAGCGTGGTCTTGAGGGAGGGCGGTAGGGTTTCATTGATGCGCGGCAACATCGCGCGAATGCCGTCGACAATTGAAAGTGTCGAAATGTTGCCGTTTTTCAAGGCCGGCATCAGCACGGCGCGATGACCATCCACGCGCACGATATTGGTTTGTGGCGGCGAACCATCACGCACATGCGCCACTTGGCCAATGGTGATCAGTGCGCCATTTACGGTTTTGATCGGCAACGCGTTGAGTTCGTCGATGGCTTTGGGGCTGTTGTTGAGCATCACCGTGTATTCATAGGTGCCGAGCTTGACGGTCCCTACCGGGATGATCTGGTTTTGCGCCGCCAGCGCATTGCCCACGTCTTGTGCCGACAGCCCTTTGGCTGCCAGCGCTTGCGGATCAAGGTCAAGGGTGATCTGGCGCTGCTTGCCCCCCATCGGCGTCGGCATGGCGAGGCCGGGCAGGGCGCTCAGGGGCAAGCGGATGTTGTTCTGCACCAAATCGCGAATGTGCGCTTCGGAGAGCGTAGGGCTGGAGAAGGCCAACTGTAATATCGGGACGGTCGAGGCGCTGTAATTGAGAATCAGCGGGGGCGTAATGCCGGGCGGCATTTGTTTGAGTACGGTTTGTGACACGGCTGTCACTTGCGCGTTGGCGGTACGAATATCGACCCCAGGCTGAAAGAAAATTTTCACGATGCCCATGCCGGGCAATGACTGCGACTCGATGTGCTCGATGTCATTGACCGTGGTGCTGAGCGAGCGCTCATAGGTGTAAATCACCCGGCCCGCCATGTCGGCGGGCGCCAGGCCGGTGTACTGCCACACCACAGCGACCACGGGAATGCCAATGTCCGGGAACACATCCGTGGGCGTACGCACGGCGGCCAACGGCCCAATGATGCAGATGAAAATCGCCAACACGATAAACGTGTAGGGCTTGTGCAGTGCGGTCTTTACCAGCCCGAGCATGCCTGAACCTCCGAGGAGTGGAATTGCAAACCCCGGCAGTCTTGCTGTTGGCACCTAACGATCAGCTTTCAGTAACGTGAAGGATCCTTTAGGTAAGGGCTGAAAATCCCTTCACTTTCATTCATTTGGCGCGGTACGCGATGGCCGCCAAGCTTACGACCTATTCGACGGGTCGGGGTTGAGCCTGTCGCACTTTTTGAATGCTCTTTGCGAGGCTCGTCTGCGATGACTGTTAAACCGCTGCTTTTGATTCCCTCCCTGAGTCTGGTTCTGTTGCTATCGGCCTGCGCGGGGCCGATGCCCAAGCAAGACCCGGCTCAAGCCTGGATCGGCCTGAAAGAAGAAGGCACCAGCGACCTGATGGCCGAACGGGTGGACGGGAAAAACACCCGTGACGGCCGTTATTTTGAAGTGACGCCAGGCGCCCATCGGCTGGACGTGACCCTGTACGAAGGCGCGACCGGCGACCAGAATCAGGTGGATTGCCAAGGCGATGTGCAATACAAGGCGTTCAAGGCGGGGGAGCATTACCAACTGATCGAGTCGAGCCTGGGGCCTGAAATCAGTGCGGCGCTGGTGGACTCAGCCGGCAAGGAAGTCGCCCATACGGCCGACTTCACCTGCATGCCGGGGTAAGACACAGCCCTCGGCGACGGCTACGGCGTGTCTGGCGTATGGGATTAAAACGAGCGCACGATTTTGCCCAGGGTTTCCATCGCTTTCTCGCTCGCTTCATCCCACGGGCTGCCGTAATTGAGGCGGATGCAGTTTCGAAAGCGCTGGGTGGCCGAGAAAATCGGCCCTGGCGCGATGCTGATACCTTGCGCCAAGGCCATTTGAAACAGCTTGAGCGAGTCCATTTGCTCAGGCAACTCCAGCCACAGAAAGTAGCCGCCGCTGGGATGGCTGACCCGGGTTTGGGCCGGAAAGTAGCGTGCAATCGCGGCCAGCATGGCGTTTTGCTGGCCTTCCAGTGCATCGCGCAATTTGCGCAAATGACGGTCGTAACCGCCGTGTTGCAGGTAATCGGCGATGGCGGCTTGCGCGGGCATCGAGGCGCACAGCGACGTCATCAGTTTGAGGCGCTCCACTTTTTGCGCGTACCGGCCCGCCGCCACCCAACCCACGCGATAACCCGGGGCCAGGCTTTTGGCAAACGAGCCGCAGTGCATCACCAGACCTTCGGTATCAAAGGCTTTGGCCGGTTTCGGCGCGTGTTGGCCGTAATACAGTTCGGCGTACACGTCGTCTTCAATCAGCGGCACTTGATGGGTGCGCAGCAGTTCGACCAATGCCTGCTTTTTAGCTTCGGGCATGCTGGCGCCAATCGGGTTCTGGAAGTTGGTCATGCACCACACGGCTTTGATCGGGTGACGCTCAAGGGTTTGCGCCAGCACCCCCAGATCAATGCCATCACGCGGGTGCACAGGGATTTCCACCGCTTTGAGTTTGAGCCGCTCCAGCACTTGCAAACAGGCATAAAACGCCGGGGCTTCAATGGCCACCAGGTCCCCTGGCTCTGTGACAGCTTGCAAGCACAGGTTCAAGGCTTCCAGCGCGCCATTGGTGATCAGCAGTTCTTCCATTGGCAACATCAGCCCGCCGACCATGTAGCGCAGGGCTATTTGGCGCCGCAGTTGCGGGTTGCCCGGCGACATGTCGGTCACCACCATGCGAGGGTCCATTTCGCGGCTGGCGGTGGCCATCGAGCGGGCCAGACGTTGCAACGGGAAGAGTGTCGGGCTGGGGAACGCTGAGCCGAAGGGCACCGTGTGCGGGTCTTTGATCGAGTCCAGCACGGAGAACACCAGCGCGCTGACATCGACCTCGGTGGACTCGGTGACGTGGCTGCTAAAGACCGGTTCGCTGAACGGGCTGGGCGTGTGCGCGTTGACGAAATACCCCGAACGCGGTTTGGCACGGATCAGGCCTCGGCGTTCGAGCAGGTAATAGGCTTGAAAAACCGTCGAAGGGCTGACGCCGTAGGTTTGGCTGGCATAGCGCACTGAGGGGACACGTTGTCCGGGGCCGAGCACCCCGCAGCGGATCAGCTCAGCAATATCGTCGGCAAATTTTTCGTAGCGTTTCATGTAGGCAATGCTCGGTCCGGCGTTATTCAGGGAAATTCAGAAGGGGCACTGTACCCGTAGCGGCTGGCGAAGGCTGCGTCCGATTGCGCAACCTTGCGCTAGCGGACACACCCTCGGCACTCGGGTCAACGATTGAGCGGCGCCACAAAGCGGCTATCGGCTACCGCGCGGATGCCAGGTTCGTCCGTATCGGTGATCACAAACGTGATGGTTTGCGAACTGCTGGTCGGGCGATCTGCCAGCAGGGCGACGGACACGGGTACGTCAGTCATTTCACCGGGGGCCAGCGTCAGCTCGGTTTTACCTTGTAACTGATAACCTTCGCCGTCTTTGAGTGACACCCGATAGTGCTGCGCCTGCTGAGTTTTGTTGATGATTTTGAGGCTGTAGATATTTTCGATCTGGCCTTGGCTGTTTTCGCGGAACAGGCCCCGGTCCTTGATTACATCCATTGAGACCATGCTGCGCTGATTCAGTGCAAAGACCAGTGCGCCGATCATCACCAGCAGGACGATGGCGTAGCCGATCAGGCGTGGACGCAGTAGATGCGTCTTGCCGCCTTGCAATTCATGCTCGGAGGTATAGCGCACCAGCCCACGGGCATAGCCCATTTTGTCCATCACCGAATCACAGGCGTCGATACACGCCGCGCAGCCGATGCACTCCATCTGCAAGCCGTCGCGGATGTCGATGCCGGTCGGGCACACTTGCACGCACATATGGCAATCGATGCAGTCACCCAGCCCTGCCTGTTTTGGCTCAACCCCGCGTTTACGCGGCCCACGGCTTTCGCCACGCGCCACATCATAGGAGATGGCGAGGGTGTCTTTATCGAACATCACGCTCTGGAACCGCGCATAAGGGCACATGTGCATGCACACGGCTTCGCGCAGCCACCCGGCATTGATGTACGTGGCGCCGGTGAAAAACAGCACCCAGAACAAACTGACGCCAGCCATCTCCAGGGTCAGCAGCTCGGTTGCCAGGGGCCGGATCGGGGTAAAGTAGCCGACAAAAGTCAGCGCCGTCATGACACTGATGGCCATCCATAGCGCGTGTTTAGCGGTGCGGCGCGCAATTTTGTTCAAGCGCCATGGGGCTGCTTGCAGCTTGATTCGCTGATTTCTGTCGCCTTCTGTTATCTTCTCGCACCACATAAACAGCCAGGTCCAGGTGCTTTGTGGGCACGTATAACCGCACCACACCCGCCCCGCAAACACCGTGATCGCAAATAGACCGAAGGCTGCGATGATCAACAGGGCCGAAAGCAGGATGAAATCCTGTGGCCAGAATGTGGCACCAAAAATATGGAACTTACTTTCAGACAAGTCCCACAAAACGGCTTGGCGACCGTCCCAGTTAAGCCAGACAGTGCCGAAGAACAGCAAGAACAGAAAGCCTGCGCCGGCTAATCGAAGCGTGCGGAACAGCCCGGTAAAACTGCGGGTATGGATCAGGTTGTCGCTGGACTTGTTTTTATGTTTTGCGGCTCTAGGTCGAGAAGCCTCAAAGGATTCAAGTATCTGGACGGGTATTTGTTCGCTCATGGTCTTTCGCTCATCAGCCTCCATCAGGCCTGTGCACTATGACCAGCGAACTGTTTGCATAACAGACTCAGCTATCCGATTAAAAACCGTATCAGATGCTTTTGTGAGGAACCTGCGACAACTTGCTGCACCCCATGATGTTCAAGGATTTATTGGGGATTGGCTTGTAACTCATCAAGGCTTGGAAGATCCTGATCGGGATCAAGGAAATAAGCGACTCACTTGAGAATGGAGCTCCAGTTTTAACCGGGTGGGCACGCATTCAAATAAGTTGGTTGGGAGATACGTTTAATGGCTGCTGGAGCGAGGTTTGAGCCAGATTCAGATGCAGGAGGGCCAGCTTCAAGTCATGAGCTGCCTTTGATTGTGATCGAAGGCACGATGCCGGTGATTGGCCAGGGCCATAAGCCGGCCAAAGTGGTTGCAGGACAGTTGCTCAATATCAGCAGTCGCGTTTTTTGCCTGACTGGCGGGCCCTTGGCAGTGATTGTTCGTTGGCGGCATGTGGACAGCAGTGACGGTGAAAGCCTCTACATGCATACGCTGGGAGACCGGGTCTGGAATGGGCAAATCCGTATAGAAAAACCGGGTTTGCATGTGTTTTGCATTGATGCCTGGATTGATCGATATGCAGGCTTGTGCCTGGCCCTGGAAAGGGCCATGCAAAGGGGGGAATCACCAGAGGGCCTGATCGAGGACGCGTTGTCGCAGATTTTGCAGACGCTTGAGTTTTGTGATGTTGAGCGCCAGCAGCCTTTGATCGAGCTTTATCAGCAGCTGGCTATTCTGGTGGGGCATGAGCAAATCGCGCTGTTGATGGATGAAAGCACCCAGGTGCAGATGCGTGACGTTCAGCAACGAACGTGCCTGGTGTTAAGCCCTGAATACCCGTTGTACGTTACCCACTGAGCACCGCCGTGAGCACCCATGGCCGGGTGCTCATGGACTCACGCAAAGGTCTGATTCAAATCGGTGAGCCGTCCGTGGTGGCATGCAACATGACTCTTCGATCGTGGGCGCCCGCCGCCACCAGCGCTTGCGCCTCTTCTTCGGTTATGGCTATGCGCCTGCCTGCTACTAACGCTTGGGACAGGTGCGACGGGTCATCGTTAAACACTTCAATGCGACTCAGTGGCACCTGTTGCGCGTCTTCAGCAGAGGCAAACGTACAGGTGTGATGTAGCACGTCGATTTCAATGCTCATGAGCGATTTCCTTGTGTGAGGCCCACGGCGTCGTGGAGCCGCTGCGGGCTAAATTGACCGATTTGCTTTGATCGGCGGTGTTTCGCTGGGCGGATCACCCTGTGGGACCGGGTCTTTGATTGGCGGGTCTTCTTCGGGGACCGGTTGCGGCTCACCGGGCGGTAATACCGGGTCGTCAATGTTCGGGTCGGGAGTTTCGGCTGGGATAGGGATGCTCATCGCCAAGACCTCGTAGTTGTTATGAACAAGGCGCAATAAGCGCCGGGCTTCTTGAGGTTGACCTTCACACCGGCCAAAAAAATCCCGCGTCGCGACCAACGGAGGAGTGCAAATCAGTCTGAACTTTTAAACCGTCGTTGCCTCCCAACCTACGTGACCGGCGCCACTGCCGGAATGTGCTGTGAAACGACACACGTGAGCGTCCAAGGGCGTGAGGAGTGATGCTCGATGACTGCTGATTTCCCGGATTCTGATTCCACGGCTGTTTTGCCGTTGACCCATGCGCTGTTACTGCCGCGCATCGCTATTGAGAGCACATCCCCGGTGTTGGAGGGCGGTCAGTTTGCGGTCAAGGCGACCGTCGGCCAGCAGGTCAACGTCAGCAGTACCGTGTTTGTCGATGGTTACGATCAACTGGCCGTGAGGCTGCACTGGCGCAAAGCCGATCACGACGCATGGCGGACCACGCCCATGCAGTGTCTGGGCAACGACAGGTGGGCCGGGCATTTCGAGGTGCCCGAGCCTGGCCGCTATGTGTTTTGTATTGAGGCCTGGGTCGATCACTTCGCCAGTTTTTGCCATGAACTGGATAAAAAACATCAAGCGGGCGTGCCGGTGAGTCTTGAGCTTCAACAAGGTCGGGTGCGGGTGCAGCATGCAATCGAGCGCAGCACGGGCGAGCTTCAGCAACAGTTGCAGGCATTGCTGCGCGAACTCTCAGGGTTGCTTGAGACCGAACAAGTGGCCTTGTTCCTTCATGAAAGCAGCGCTCAGTTGATGGCGCAGGCGCAATATCACGCCTATGTCAGCCTCAGCCCTGAGTACCCGGTAGAGGTGGAACGGCAGTTGGCTGCGTTTGCCAGCTGGTACGAACTGTTCCCGCGCTCAGTCACCGATGACCCGGCCGGTCACGACACGTTCAATGATGTGCATGCCCGCTTGCCAATGATTCACGACATGGGCTTTGACGTGGTGGCTTTGCCGCCCATTCATCCCATCGACCAGCACCACCGCGCAGGACCGGACAATTCACTGCAAGCAGGCCCTGATGAACCGGGCAAACCGTCTGCCAATGGCCGCGAGGAGAGCGGGCAGGCGGTGATTCACCCGCAATGGGGTACGCGGGATGATTTTCGCCGGTTGGTCGCGGCCGCTGCGGCACAGGGGCTTGAAGTTGCCCTGGACTTCGCCGTGCAATGCTCCCAAGACCACCCCTGGCTCGCGCAGCATCCTGAGGGGTTCAACTGGCCCCCCGACGGCACGATCCGTCATGCCCAGAACCCGTCGCGAAAGTATCCGGACAGCGTCAACGTTGACTTCTATGCCCCGCACGCGATCCCCGGTCTCTGGCTTGAACTGCGCGCAACGGTGCTGGACTGGGTCGATGAGGGGGTCACGCTGTTTCGGGTGGCCAGCCCGCACACCCAGCCCCTGCCGTTCTGGCAGTGGTTGATCGCCGAGGTCAGAGGGCTGCACCCCGACGTGATCTTTTTAGCGCAGGCGTGCACCACCCCCGCGATGATGGCGCGGCTGGGCAAGGTCGGCTATTCGCAGAGCTACACCTATTTGTGCTGGCGTCATACCAAGGCCGAGCTGTGCGAGTACTTCACCGAACTCAACCAAAGCCCGTGGCGAGAATGCTTTCGCCCGCATTTTTTCGTCGATACCCCGCACATCAGTGCGCAGTGTTCTCTGGCATCTCGCCGCGCGGGGTTCCTTATTCGGGCCGCGCTCGCAACGATGGGGTCTGGCCTGTGGGGCATGTACTCGGGGTTTGAACGGTGCGAGGCCCAAGCCTTGCCGGGCAATAACGAGTGTCCGGGCAGCGGGATGTCCCCAATCGAGCCTTGCGACCTCAGCGCGCCGGGCGACATCGTGGCTGAAATTGCCCAGCTCAACCGGATTCGTCGGCAAAACCCGGCCTTGCATAGCCACTTGGGCTTGAGGCTGTACAACGCCTGGAATGATCACCTGCTGTATTTCGGCAAACGCACTGCCGATGGCAGCAATTTTGTGTTGGTTGTGATCAATCTCGATCCGCATAACGCCCAAGAGGCGCATTTTGAATTACCCCTGTGGGAGATGGGCCTGGCCGATGATGCCGCCACCGCTGGCGAAGACCTGATGACGGGGCATCGCTGGACCTGGTACGGCAAACATCAGTGGACGCGGCTTGATCCCTCGCAGCAGCCGTTCGGTATCTGGCGCATCAAACCTCTTTAACCCGGCCTTCAATGCCGCTCCCGTGGCCACAGGCGTGTGAATCAACAGGTAGTTCCAATGGCAAAGAAACGTGCATCGTCGAACCTGATCAATGACCCGCTCTGGTACAAGGATGCGGTGATTTACCAGGTGCACATCAAATCGTTTTTCGACGCCAACAACGACGGTATTGGCAACTTTCCCGGCCTGATCAGCAAACTCGATTACATTGCCGATTTGGGTGTCAACACCGTGTGGCTGTTGCCGTTCTACCCGTCGCCGCGCCGTGACGACGGTTATGACATCGCTGATTACCGCGGTGTGCACCCCGATTACGGCACCCTGGCTGACGTCAAACGCTTTATCAATGAGGCCCATCAACGCGGCCTGCGGGTGATCACCGAGCTGGTCATCAACCACACTTCAGACCAGCACCCCTGGTTTCAGAAGGCTCGCCACGCCAAGGCAGGCTCAAAGGCGCGCGACTATTACGTGTGGTCCGACAGCGATCAGAAATACGCAGGCACGCGCATCATTTTCCTTGATACCGAAACCTCGAACTGGACGTGGGACCCGGTGGCGGGCCAATACTTTTGGCACCGTTTTTACGCCCATCAGCCCGACCTGAATTTCGACAACCCCCAGGTGATAAAAGAAGTGCTGTCGGTCATGCGCTTCTGGCTGGACATGGGCATTGATGGCCTGCGACTGGATGCCATTCCCTATTTGATTGAGCGCGATGGCACCAACAATGAAAACTTGCCCGAAACCCACCAGATTCTGAAACAGATCCGTGCCGAAATTGACGCGCACTACCCCGATCGCATGTTGCTCGCCGAAGCCAATCAATGGCCCGAAGACACCCGGCAATATTTTGGCGACAGCGACGGTATCAAGGGCGACGAATGCCACATGGCCTTCCACTTCCCCTTGATGCCTCGTCTGTACATGGCGCTGGCGCAGGAAGATCGCTTCCCCATCACCGACATTTTGCGGCAAACCCCGCCCATACCTGCCCATTGCCAGTGGGCGATTTTTTTGCGTAACCACGATGAGCTGACCCTGGAAATGGTCACCGACAAGGAGCGTGACGCGCTGTGGAATCACTACGCGCCCGACCGGCGCGCGCGCATCAATCTGGGGATTCGTCGGCGTCTGGCGCCGTTGATGGAGCGCGACCGTCGGCGCATTGAATTGCTCAACAGTGTGCTGCTGTCGATGCCCGGCACACCCACCTTGTATTACGGCGACGAAATAGGCATGGGCGACAACATCTACCTGAATGACCGCGATGGTGTGCGCACGCCCATGCAATGGTCGATGGACCTCAATGGCGGGTTCTCGCGCGCGAACCCGGCCAGCTTGGTGCTGGCGCCGATCACGGACCCGCTGTATGGCTATCAGGCAGTAAACGTTGAGGCGCAAGCCCTGGACCCGCACTCCTTGCTCAACTGGACGCGGCGCTTGTTGGCCGTGCGCAAGCAGCAAAAGGCCTTTGGTCGCGGCAGCCTGAACATGCTCTCGCCCCGCAACCGCCGGGTTCTGGCCTATGTGCGTGAATTCACCGACGCTTTGGGTAGCACCCAAACCATTGTGTGTGTGGCGAACGTCTCGCGCAGTGCCCAGGCCGTGGAGCTGGACTTGTCCACGTGGGCGGGGCGGGTGCCGGTCGAGATGCTGAGCACCCAACCCTTCCCGCCGATTGGGCCAATGCCTTACAGCCTGACCCTGGCCCCCTATGGCTTCTATTGGTTTTTGCTGGTCAGTGAAAACGCCATGCCCGATTCCCGGGCTCACCCGGTGCACAGCCTGCCCGAACGGGTCACGCTCGTGCTGAAACAGCGTTTTGAAGACGTGCTTGAGCCGCCATTGCGCACCACGCTGGAGCACGACATCTTGCCCGCGTGGCTGGCTGACAGGCGGTGGTTGGGGCACACGGCGGCGCTTATTGAACAGGTCAAAATCGTTTACGGCACGTCGATCCCCGCGCCTGAGCTTCCCGTGTTGCTGACCGAAGTGCAGATCACGGCCGCAGGGCAGCAGCGGCGCTATCAATTGGTGCTGGGCCTGATCAGCGAGGATGAACCCGACAGCGCGCAGGCCAGCCAGCCAGTGTTATGCCGAGTTCGCCAGGGCCGTGAGATCGGGCTGGTCACAGAGGCCTTCAACCTGCACCCTTTTGTGCGAGCTGTATTGGCCGGGTTGCAACATGCCCGCACCCTGGACACTGACGCGGGGCAGATCCGTTTTAGCCCCACGGTGCATTTAGCCCCGCTGGCACTGGATGAGCGCAGCGAGATTGGTGAACTGACAGATGAGCCGGCCCACTGTTCGGTGGTGATCGGCGGCACGCTGATGCTCAAACTGTTGCGTGAGGTCAGCAGCGGCCTGCACCCCGCGCTTGAAATGGCGGCCTGGTTGACCGCCGCTGGCTACGCTCATGTCCCGCCGCTGCTGGGTTCAGTAGTCCGTTACGATGACGCGGGCGATGGCACGCTGCTGATGATTGCCCAACGCTATGTGCCTCATCAGGGCGATGCCCGGGCCTGGACTCAAAACATCCTTGAACGGGCGATTCGCGCAGAGCGGGCCAGTACGGCGCCCGAGCGCGCTCAGCCAGTCAGCGCACTTGCCGAGCTGGCTGATTTCGCGGCGTTGCTGGGCCAGCGTCTGGGTGAACTGCACCATGTATTGGCGCAGCCTACGGATAACCCGGACTTTGCCCCACAGATCATTGGCGTCGATGACGTGAGCCAATGGGCCGCCGAGATCAGTGAGCAAGTGCGCGCAGCGTTGCAACAGCTCAATTTACAGGGGCCGGTTTTGCCAGCACGCGATCAGGCGCAGATCAGGCACCTGTTGAAACACCAACAGCCAATCGTCGCCTACATCGAACACCTGGCCACCCGCACCCTGGGTGGGCTGAAGATACGTGTGCACGGCGACTTACACCTGGGGCAAGTGCTGGTGGTACACGGCGACGCCTGCTTTATCGGCTTTGAGGGCAACCCGGCGCGCACCTTGCAAGCACGTCGTAGCACACACAGCCCTTACACCGATCTTTGCGCGCTGTTGCGCTCTTTTGAGTACGCCGGGGCGATGGCAATCAACAACGTGCAGCAAGCCGATCATCCGCCCGAGGCGGATCGGGTGCCACAACAGGTGGTTGAGCGTTATCTCAAAGAGGCACGCAGTGCATTGATTCAAGCGTATTCGCAGGCAACAGCTAGTCTTGCTCAGGGTTGGCAAGTGTCAGGTGGCCATGAGGCTGCACTGGCCTTGTTCAGTCTGGAAAAGGCGGCCTACGAAGTGATGTACCAAGCGGCCAACCGACCTGCCTGGTCTGGGGTTCCATTGCAGGGGCTGAGTGCATTGCTCAGCCATTTGCCAGGCATGTCCAAGCCTTTACCAAACGGAGATAAAAGATGAATGCTGGCAAGGATCTGGGTAAGGGAAGTGTTGCTTTATTGCCCGATCGTCAAGACATCGAGGCGCTGATTAAGGCTGAGCACCGCGATCCCTTTTCGATTTTGGGTCCTCATGCCGATGGGCAGGGTGGGCAGGTGATACGGGCGTTTTTGCCCCAGGCGTTGAGCGTCAATGTGATAGACCGGGCTGGCGGCCAGGTGCTTGGCCCGTTGTCGATCACAGAGGTGCCGGGGTTGTTTGTCGGCCAGTTTGCGCAGCTGCAACCCTACGCCTTGCGCATCAACTGGGCCGCAGGCGAGCAAACCAGTGAAGACCCGTATAGTTTTGGCCCGTTGCTGGGCGAAATGGATTTGTATCTGTTTGCCGAAGGCAATCACCGTGACCTGAGCACGTGCCTGGGTGCGCAAGTGATGAGTGTCGATGGGGTGCCCGGCGTGCGCTTTGCGGTCTGGGCGCCAAACGCGCGACGGGTCTCAGTGGTGGGCGATTTCAATATCTGGGACGGTCGCCGTCATCCCATGCGCCTGCGCCACCCCAGCGGGGTGTGGGAGTTGTTCATTCCGCGGCTTGAGGCCGGGGAGGCCTATAAATACGAAATTCTAGGGGCCGAGGGGATCTTGCCGCTTAAGGCCGACCCTATGGCGTTGGCCACCCAATTGCCGCCCGACACCGCGTCGAAAGTGGCCTCGCCCCTCTCGGTCGACTGGCAAGATGCGCACTGGATGCACGCCCGGGGCGAGTTGCAGCGCCCCGACGCGCCGCTGTCGATTTATGAGCTGCACGTGGGTTCATGGCAGTGTGAAGTGGATGAAGTGGGCGAAGTCGCGCGCCAATACACCTGGCATGAGCTGGCTGAGCGCCTGATCCCGTATGTGCAGCACATGGGTTTCACCCATATCGAACTGATGCCGATCATGGAACATCCGTTTGGTGGCTCGTGGGGCTATCAACCGCTGTCGCAGTTCGCCCCGAGTGCGCGCTTTGGCTCGCCCGATGACTTCGGTGCATTCGTCAACGCCTGCCATGTGGCGGGTATCGGCGTGATTCTGGATTGGGTGCCCGCGCACTTTCCCAATGACACCCATGGCCTGGCGCAATTCGACGGCACGGCGCTGTACGAATACGCCAACCCGCTGGAAGGCTTTCACAAGGACTGGAACACGCTGATCTACAACTTGGGCCGCACTGAAGTGCACGGTTTCATGCTGGCCTCAGCGCTGCATTGGCTCAAACATTTCCACATCGACGGGCTGCGGGTCGATGCCGTGGCGTCGATGTTGTATCGCGACTATTCGCGTCAGCCGGGCGAATGGATTCCTAATCGCCATGGCGGGCGTGAAAATCTGGAAGCCATCGACTTTCTGCGTCACCTCAACGACGTCGTTGCGCTTGAGGCGCCTGGTGCGTTGATGATTGCCGAAGAGTCCACTGCCTGGCCGGGTGTGAGTCAAAGCACCGAACAGGGCGGGCTGGGATTTTCGTACAAGTGGAACATGGGCTGGATGCATGACTCGCTGCACTACATTCAGCAAGACCCGGTGTACCGCGCCCATCATCACAACGAACTGAGTTTTGGCTTGGTGTATGCGTGGACCGAGCGTTTCATCCTGCCCATCTCCCACGACGAAGTGGTGCACGGCAAGCATTCGCTGATTGACAAAATGCCCGGTGACCGCTGGCAAAAGTTTGCTAATTTGCGCGCTTATCTGAGCTTCATGTGGGCGCATCCGGGTAAAAAACTGCTGTTCATGGGCTGTGAATTCGGGCAGTGGCGCGAATGGAATCACGATCAGCAACTGGACTGGTATTTGCTGCAATACCCCGAGCACAAAGGCGTGCAGAAGTTAGTCGGCGACTTGAATCGTCTGTACCGCGACGTACCGGCCTTGCATGACCAGGATGACGTGGCGCAGGGCTTTGAGTGGTTGATTGGCGACGATGCGACCAATAGCGTCTATGCCTGGCTGCGCTGGAGCAAGGCCGGCAAGCCGCTGTTGGTAGTTGCCAACTTCACCCCGGTGCCGCGCGAGGCGTATCGCATCGGTGTGCCGTTTGCGGGCACCTGGGGCGAAGTGCTCAACAGTGATGCGGCGCTGTATGCGGGTTCCAATTATGGCAATGGCGGTGGGGTGCATACCCACGCCGATGCCAGTCACGGGCAACCGTTCAGTTTGGCCTTGAACCTGCCACCGCTGGGGGTGTTGATCCTGGAGCCGCAGTAAGGCGAGCACCCCGACGTGCGTGGCCGCACGTAACCTGCGCCCATTCGTCTTGTAGTCGTTGACGAGTTGCGCGAGGTTGCGTGCGGGCACGTAGCGGTCGCAAGGCCGTTCAATGCGGTGCCTCAGGGTTCGCACGTTACGATTGTTGTGCAGCCGGGCACCGCCTGTGGCAATGGCTACAAATGAACGTCCACCGCCAACGGCAAGTGGTCCGACAAATGTGTCCAGGGTTTGTTGCTCAGGATGGTCGGGCTATGGCTGCTGGCGTTGCGCAGGTAAATGCGGTCCAGCCGCAGCAACGGCCAGCGCGCGGGGTAGGTTTTGGCCAACTGCCCATGATGGCGCTCAAACACTTCGTGCAAGTCGTCACGTTGCGACAGGGCTGCGTTGCCTTGCAGCTTCCAGTCGTTGAAGTCCCCGGCAATGATCACCGGATCGTGGGGCGGCAATGATTTGAGCAGTTGGTTAAGCAGCACGATTTGCAACTGGCGATGGCTTTCGAGCAGGCTCAGATGGACGCAAATCGCGTGCACTTGCTCATGCCCCGGCACATCCAGCACGCAATGCAACAGCCCGCGCCGCTCGGGGCCGGTGATCGACACATCCAGGTTGCGGTACGACTTGATCGGGTATTTGGACAGCACCGCATTGCCATGATGCCCGTCGGGATACACCGCGTTGCGCCCATAGGCGTAGTCACTCCACATGCTGTCGGCCAAAAACTCGTACTGCGACACGGCGGGCCAGTGGTCATAGCGTGAGGCATGCTTTTCGTGCTCGCCCAGCACCTCCTGCAAAAACACCAGATCGGCGCCGGTGCTACGCACCGCTTCGCGCAGCTCGGGCAAGATGAAGCGTCGATTAAAAGCGGTGAACCCCTTGTGGGTATTAACCGTCAACACCTTCATCCGGTGTACAGCAGGGGTTGCGACAGGTGCAGGGGGTTCAAGGTTGTTACCGGCAATATCGAAGGTCATGGTTTCTCCTGTGCGATAGGGCGTTTATAGCGCGTCGGCCCTTGGACCCGCTTGATGGGGGTCATGTTCGGCCGCACCCAGTAGCGACTTCAGATAATCACCAAAGCCGCCCGCCGCGCGGCAGTCCAGTCGCGCGCTGGTGGTGACCTGCGGGCGGTGGCTCCAGGCGATTGAAGCCCCGCACGCCTCCAGTTGTTGCACCAAGTGCACGTCTTCATGGCAGGCCAGCGGCTGAAAACCGCCAGCGCGCCGATAGGCTGTGGCGCTGACGCCGAGGTTGGCGCCGTGGATATGCCGATGCCCGTCGCGGGCCTGATAGGCGGCCAGGTAGCGTGACTGGGCACGCTCATCGATTTCCGTGCCCCAGTCATCGACGGTCACGGTGCCGCATACGGCGTCTTTGCCCAAGGCCAATTGCGCCACCAACCAGTCCTCGGCCACGCGGCTGTCGGCATCGGTGCATGAAATCCAGCGCGCGCCTTGCTCCAATAACCATTGCGCACCGGTCGCACGGGCTATGCCGACATTGCGCGCATTGATCACCAACACGTTGACGTCGTATTGCGCTGCGATGTCAGCCGACAGGTCGTCACAGCTGTCGAGCACCAGCAGCACGCGCACCTGCTCGCCGTTGAGCTGTGGGTGAGCGCCGGCTGACAGCACCGCATGCAGGCAGTGGGCGAGCAGGGCTTGCTCGTTGTGCGCAGGTATCAACACACCAATCATCGCAAACCCTCCCGGCTGGCTACTGAAATAGGGTCGCGGCCCCACACTTCAAGGATGAAATCGTCTTCCAGGTGTTGCACTAAGCGCGGCCATTTCAAGGTGTCGTGTATCAGGGCGTGCACCTCATCGCCCGTCAGCACGCAGCCCTCGATGGGCGGGCGCCAGTGGCAGGCCAGCAGATGGCCGTCGGGGGCGAGGCTGTTGATGGCCCGCTCAAGCACGTCTTTGAGTGCCTGGGCATCCAGGTAATACGCCACTTCGCTGATCACTATCAGATCAAAGCGATGTTCGGGCCATTGCTCTGGCACACGGCTTTGGTGCACTTGAACGTGGGCGCAGTGGCTCAAGCGCTGGCGGGCCAGATCAACGGCTCTGGCGGCTGCGTCGCATGCCAGTAGCGCGCCGGTGCGTTGCGCCAGCCCGGCACTTAACTCGCCGTTGGCGCAGCCTATTTCGAAAATGGCCGGGTAGTGCTGGCGAGGCAGGCTGGCCAGCGTCACGGCCCGTTTGCGCTGTTCGTACCAGCGCTCGCGAAAGGCCCACGGATCGCTATTGTCGGCATACAACTGATCAAAAAAAGCCGTTGAGACACTCATGGCCTCTCCCTGTCCTGTACAAAAACCAGTTCAAAAGGTTGCAGCAAGCGTTCGAGCGCCAGCGGGCTGAGCACGGCTGGCGCCCCGGTGCTCGGGTCTGCGCTTAACTGGCTGGTGAAGGCCTGGGCCGCGTCACGTTTGCGCGCAACCTGCTGCTCACTGAGGTTGATACGGCGGGCACGGTGCCACGGCACACGCGGGTCATCATCGTGCGCCCAATGCCAGGTCCAGATCGGCAGCTCATGCACGGCTGCGCCGACGTTTTTAGCCGCCAGAGCGCTGGCGCGGCCCACCGCATCGTGGTCGCAATGCCCGTCCTCGCGCCAGGTGCTGAACACCACGTCGCCGGGTCGCAAGAACTGCTGAATGAAGGTGCCGAGTGCCGCCTCACGGGCCTGCACCTGGCTGTCGGCGAATCCGCCCCTGACCCATTGCAAGCGTGGCAATGCCAACCCCAAGCGCGCCAGCGCCTGTTCAGACTCCGAGGCTCGCTGGTGCGCCAGATCGTGGGGGGGCCAGCGGCTTGAACCCGGATGGCTGGCAGTGCCGTCCGTGACGGAAATCAGCAGTATCGAGCGCCCCAGCGCATTGGCCATTTGCAGCAGGCCGCCACTGCCCAGCACTTCATCGTCCGGGTGCGGCGCCACAATCACCGCCCGCGAACCGTGGGGTAACAGGTGTGCAAGCTCAATCGACGGTAAGTTGGCCAAGCGCTCAGACTGGCGCCAGTGTGCTAACGCAGTGCCGCTGCCCACGATCAGGTTGGCTTTCATAGTGGCCAGTGCCTTGCGGGTGACTGCGCGGCCAGTTCACCCAGCACTTGGAGGTCGCGCTCGGCATGGCTTTGACGCAGGAAAACCGGCAAGTCAGCGCTTAGGCGGGCAAACTGCGGGTCTTTACAAAAAGGCCCGGCCCCCAGCGCCCGACCGACATGGGCGATGACGTGCTCGGCGCAGGCCTCAATCTGTGCCCGCGCCTGCCGGGCCAGGAGTTGACTGTCGGCGGCCGGGTTTTGATCCAGATACGTGGCGCAGGTGTGCAGCGTGTTACGTGCCCCGAACAGCGCGGCCTGCACCGCGCCCAAATGCGCCAGCGCGTGTGGCTCTGCGCGTTTGGCACACTGCTGTTGCAGATGATGCGCCAGTGAGGACGCCGCCCCCAACCAACACGCCGCGATGCCAATAGCGCCTTGCCAAAAACCGGGGCGGCGCAGGTAATCACCCGGCTGGCCGACGCGGGTGCAGGGCACCTGATCAAACACAATGTCGACACTGGCAGTGGTGGCCATACCCACGGCGGCCCAGCCGTCATCGGTGACGCTGATCCCCGACTGTTGCATGTCTACGGCCACCAATTGTTGGCCGCCGTGCTCATCCCAAGCGGTGAGCAAACCGTGGCTGAGCATCCCTGCGCCCGAGCACCAGGCTTTACGGCCCATGAGCAGCGTTTGGCCGTGAACTTCGCGCATTTGAACGCGAGCATTGGGCGGTTCGGCCGCCCACATGCCCCATGTGCTGCCCGCTGGCACGGGGCGGGCGCCCAATTCGCGCAGGGTCGCCAGCGCATCGGTGTGCCCTTCGAACAGTTTGCACAAGCCCAAATCGTGGCCCGCGACTAACGCCAAATGTTGCCAGCGCTGCAAGGTCAAACCGCTGCCCGGCAACGGCAGTTGATCCAGTCCGGCTTGCACCATGCCCTGCAAGCACTGACCCAGCGCCTGCGGGGTGTCGAGTGGCCAGGCGTGGTCCTCAAGGAAGTCATGCAGGTTCATGAGCCGTTGGGTTCCTTGTGATGCTCCAGTTCAAACAGCGCGAGCGAGCGGCCGTTAAGCCTGTACGTGCTGCCAAACGCCAAGGGGGCGGGGCTTTTGAAGTCAGGGTCGAAGGTGTCGAACTTGCAGATCCAGGCGGAGCCTTCAGGCACCTGCGCCAGGATGAAATCCACCCCGTCATGGTGGGCATTGAAGGTGATCAGCAAGGTGGCGTCGGCGCCGGCGCGCTGGACCCCGGACACTTGCGCCCGGCCATCGAGCAACATGGCGAAGCTGCGGCCTTGGGCGTCCTGCCATTGTTCGATGGACATTTCGTTACCGTCGGGCGCCAGCCAGGTGACGTCTTTAACGCCCAGTTCTTCGTTGTAGTGGCCGACCAGAAAGCGCCCGCGTCGCAGGATCGGGTAGCTGTTACGCAGCTTGATCAGGCGTTTGACGAACTTGAGCAACGATTTGCCGTCGCCATCCAGGTCCCAGTTGATCCAGCCGATTTCACTGTCCTGACAATAGGCGTTGTTGTTGCCGTGCTGGGTGCGGGCAAATTCATCACCGGCCACGATCATCGGTGTGCCCTGCGCGAGCAGCAGCGTGGCGAA
Source organism: Pseudomonas sp. TAA207 (assembly GCF_001529285.1). Classification (NCBI taxonomy): domain Bacteria; kingdom Pseudomonadati; phylum Pseudomonadota; class Gammaproteobacteria; order Pseudomonadales; family Pseudomonadaceae; genus Pseudomonas; species Pseudomonas sp. TAA207. Next base: position 66,863 of record NZ_LLWJ01000066.1, read on the forward strand.
AAAATTGCGCATCTGGCGCAGGCGCAATGCATTGATTTCAGGGTCGTCAGTCGGGCCTTCGACGCCGTGGTTCCAGGACAGGTTGTTGTTGCTGCCGTCCTGATTGTTCTCGTCGTTGGCTTCGTTGTGCTTGTCGTTGTACGACACCAGATCGTGCAGCGTGAAGCCGTCGTGGGCGGTAATGAAGTTGACCGAGGTGTACGGGCGGCGGCCGCGCTGGTTGTACAGCTCGCCCGAGGCGGTCATGCGTGCGGCAAAGTCGGCCAACTGGCCGTCGTCGCCTTTCCAGAACCCACGCACGGTGTCACGAAAGCGATCGTTCCATTCGGCCCACCCCGGCGGGAAGCCGCCGACCTGATAGCCACCGGGGCCGCAGTCCCATGGTTCGGCAATCATCTTTACCTGACGCAACAGCGGGTCCTGACGGCAGGCGACCAGAAAGCTGTGCCGTTCGTTAAAGCCATCGTGGTAACGCCCCAGAATGGTGGCCAGGTCGAAACGGAAGCCATCCACATGCATCTCGTGCGCCCAATAACGCAGCGAGTCAGTGACCATTTGCAGCACGCACGGGTGGCTCAGGTCCAAGGTATTGCCGGTGCCCGAGTCGTTGATGTAATAGCGTTTGTCATCCGGCATCAGGCGGTAATACGAGGCGTTGTCGATGCCGCGCATCGACAGGGTGGGGCCTTGCTCGTTGCCTTCGGCGGTGTGGTTGTAGACCACGTCCAGAATCACCTCCAGCCCGGCCTCGTGCAGGTGCGCAACCATTTCCTTGAACTCGGCAATCTTGCCGCTGGCCAGGTAGCGCGGGTCTGGGGCGAAGAAGGCGATGCTGTTATAGCCCCAGTAGTTGGTCATGCCTTTTTGCAGCAGATGCTGATCGTTGACGAACGCATGCACCGGCAGTAACTCGACACTGGTGACGCCCAGTTTGCGAATGTGCTCGATGACTTCATCCACCATCAGCCCGGCAAACGTGCCGCGTACCGCTTGCGGCACATCAGGGTGGCGCATGCTGATGCCACGCACGTGGGTTTCATAAAAGATGGTCTTGTCCCATGGCACGATCAGGCGATGGTCGTGCCCCCAGGTGTGCGCCGGGTCGATGACTTTGCACTTGGGCACAAAGGGCGCGCTGTCGCGTTCATCAAAGCTTAAATCGCCATCCGGGTGGCCAATGGTGTAGCCAAACAAGGCCTCGGACCATTTCAGCTCGCCGACCAATTGTTTGGCGTAGGGGTCGATCAGCAATTTGTTGTGATTGAAGCGATGGCCATTTTGCGGGTCATACGCGCCATATACCCGGTAACCGTAGATCTGCCCCGGATGTGCATCGGGCAGGTAGCCGTGATAGGTCTCGTCGGTGTACTCGGGCAGTTCGATGCGTTCTAGCTCCACCTCGCCGGCTTCATCGAACAGGCACAGTTCAACCTTGGTGGCATTGGCCGAAAAAATCGCGAAGTTAACACCTAGCCCGTCCCAGGTAGCGCCCAACGGGAAGGGCAGGCCCTCCCTGAGGCGTGAGGGTTCAACGTCCGGTGTCTCGGGTGGGGCTGACTTGCGCTTGGTCATGTTGACTCCTGGCTGGATCAAAGGCCTTCACAAACGGCAGGCAAAACGTGCCCGTCAGGCATTACGGGCCTGTTCAAATGGGCGTGAAACGTCGGTGCGTCAGGGTTCTGCGCACTACAAGCCAAGCGTCAGGAAGCGGGAGGTTTGCGCGCAGCGCGGGGTTTTTTCGCAGCCGGTTCTTTCACCGAGGCTTTGCTGCTGGCAGATGGCGCTTTAGGTTTGGCCTTGCGCGGTTCAGCGTTGCCTGGTGCCAGCGCTTCGGCTTGGGCCAGCGTGCGCGCCATGTCCCAATGACGGGCTTGCTGGCCATCAGGTTTGCCTTCGGATTCCCAGATTTGGTAAGCGAATTCACGAATGCGTTTGTCATCATTATTCATCGCAAAGCTCCTGAACTAGGTGGTGGGTATGAGGTTGACAGGGAAAGAACCTAGTACGTCGCTGACCCGTATCGTCTTACTGTTAATGACTGCTGGCTGTGTAAAAAATCCATTTAATTTGCGAGATGTTCCGTCGAACGGTCATTTGATGCGGGTATATGCTCATATGGATTTCTATATGGGTTGGCTGGCATCCACTTGGATGCCTTTAGGCGCCTGGATCATCGTCTGCACTCATCGCGTTCTTGTGCCTGTAGGCGCGCGCAGGCCAGCAGTTCCAGACGTTTGGCAACATCCGGGCGATCAAGCAGGGCTGAGCATTCAACGGGTAAGCGGCGGCGCCAATTGGGATGAGTGCCCACGTTACCCGGCAAGTTGGCTTGCTCCACCACGCCCAGCGCATCCTCGATGGGGAGCAGCACCAGCGGTGCCCGGGTGTGCCCCAAGAACCGTGCGCTGGCGTTGAGTACCTGATCGGCGCCGCTGGCTTCCTCCTGAAAATTTTGCGGGTCCTGGCTCAACGCATGATGCAGACCGTTGCGCTCATGGGCACGGTTGTCGCGCCAATGGTCTTCGGTCTCGGCATTCACCAGACCCAATTGCGCGTTCCAGTCGATGTCGCGTTCCAGCCACCAACCATTGAGCGTGGGCAAGTCGTGGGTGCTGGTGGTGGCCAGGGCGGTGTCGGGCCATTCGAGGACCGGGCGAAAGCGCGCCCCATAATCCTGTTCAAACAGCAAAATGCGCATGCCCAGAATGGCGCGTTCGCTGAGCTTTTCACGCAGGCCATCCGGCACCGTGCCCAAGTCTTCGCCCAACACAATGGCGCGATGACGTAACGATTCGAGGGCCAGCAGGCGCAGCATGTCTTCGACCGGGTAATACAAATAAGCGCCGTCGCCGGGCGGGGCACCCAAGGGAATCACCCACAGCCGTTGCAGGCCCATGACGTGGTCGATGCGTAAACCCCCGGCATGGGCAAAATTGGCGCGCAGCATTTCAATAAAGGCCCGAAAACCGTTGCGTTTGAGACCGTCGGGTGAAAACGCCGAAATGCCCCAGCCCTGGCCCTGACGGTTAAGCAGGTCAGGTGGGGCGCCGACGGTGAGTTGCGAGAGTAATTCGTCCTGACGGCACCATGCCTGACTGCCAGCGCCGTCAGCCCCCACTGCCAGGTCCGCGATCAGGCCAATCGCCATGCCGCTGTCACGGGCCGCCTTGTGTGCCTGGGCCAGGCAGCGGGCAATGAGCCATTGGCAAAACGCGTAATAGCCGATGTCGTGGTGGTGTTCTTCGGCAAACAGTAACAGTGCAGGGCTGTTGGGGTCGCGCCACTGTTCGGGCCAGTCGCGCCAGTCCTGGCTCAGTTGCTCACTGCGCCGTTGAACTTGCACCGCTTCGAAACGGCAGTGGTTTTCAAGGGCTTCTCCCCCGGCGTCGCGAAAGGCATAGAAGTCGTCGTGCAGCGGCTGTTCAGTGCTTATGAAGTCGTCGTAGAGCCTGCGCAGCAAGGTTTGGCGGGCCTGGGTTGCCGCTGGCCAGTCGATCAGCGGCAGGTGCTCAAGGCGTTGCCACTCCTCGCGTAACCCGCAGTCATCAATGGCCTGTTGCACCACGCTTTCGCCCAATACGCTGGCCGGGGCTGCATAGAGGTAATTGAGGAACAAACGGCTGGAGGGGGAATAGGGGCTGTAACGCTCTGGATCGCAGGTGAACATGGCGTGCATGGGGCTGATCGCCAGCGCGTCGGCGCCTCGTTCCCCGGCGGCCTTGGCAAACGTTTCAAGCGCCTGCGTGTCCCCCAGCCCACCGTCGCCGGGGCGCCACAGGCTGTAGAGCTGCGTGCTCAGCCCCCAGCTGCGCGGGGTATCGCTGTGCTCGGCATCGCTGATGCTGTAGCAACGCGCGGGTGCCACCGCGAGGGTGAAGTGCTGCTCGCCGATCTGTGCCCGGTGATAACCCACCGGCACCATGCCGGGCAGGTAGGCATCGGCGTCCAGTTCAATGTCCAGCGAGCCGCCCGTCTCCAGATGGATCACGCACTGGCTGTGGGGGTGAAAGTAGCGGGTCAGGTCCAGACTTCGGCCTACGTCTGCCGTCAACAAAGGCGGTAGACGTTTGTTTTGCTGTTCCAGTTGCAGGTTCAACAAACTGGTTTCGATGGCTTCGTCGCTGTCGGCGGGCAGATCCAGCCCGGCAAGCACGGCACGCAGCACGCAGGAGGACACCCGTTGCGGGTTGCCATTGGCATCCACCCAGTCCACGGCCAGCCCGGCACGGCTCGCCAGTATTTCCAGTTGCGCGTCGCTCATAGGCGTTCTCCATCAGGGGCGAGGGGTTCGCTTGGCGGCACCCGGCTGAGCAGGGCGCTCTAAGGCGTTAATTCAGTGCTCTAGCCGTTCACAGGTCAGGTACAGCAGATACCGGCCGTTAATGCCTGTCACTTAACTGGCCGGTTTCAATGCAGGTCTTGTTTTTGTCAGGGTTTGCTCACGCGGGTCAGCGATTTGAGCACCAGTTGTTCATAGAGCTGCGCGTAGGGTTCTACCGCCTGGCACCAGTTAAACGGGGCTGACATGGCGCGGCAGCGCATGGCGTTGAGCAGGCCGGGAAAGGCGAACACTTTGAACGCTCGGCCCAAGGCCTGTTCGTAGCTCTGCACGCTGGATTCGTTAAACAGAAACCCGGTGATCCCGTCTTCGATGGTGTCTGCCAGCCCGCCGGTATTGCGCGCGACCGGCAAAGAGGCATAGCGCTGCGCGTACATTTGGCTCAGGCCGCAGGGTTCGTAGCGTGAAGGCATCAACAGGAAATCGCTGCCGGCAAACATGCGCCGTGCATCGGTCTCATTGAACCCGATGCGCACGCCGATCTGGCCGGGAAAACGCAACGCCAGTTCGCGCATGGCCTGTTCTTCTTCTGGCTCGCCGCGGCCGATGATTGCGATTTGCCCGCCGTTGGCCACGATGTACGCGGCCACACCTTGCGTCAGGTCCAGGCCTTTTTGATACACCAGGCGCGAGACCACAGCAAACAGCGGGCCTTTGGACGGTTTGAGGCCGAACAATGTGCGCACATGATTGGCGTTGATGGCTTTGCCTTGCCATTCACCGATTGAAAAGGGCGCCACCAGATGCGGATCGCTCGCGGCCTCCCATGTCTCGTCTATCCCGTTGGGGATGCCGCTGAGCAGGCCTTGCTGGGTCTTGCTGTGCAAAAAGCCGTCCAGCCCGCAGCCAAAGGCCGGGGTGGTGATTTCTTGCGCATACGTGGCGCTGACGGTGGTGATGTGGCTGGCATACGCCATTCCTGCCTTGAGGAACGACAGTTTGCCGTAGAACTCCATGCCTTCCTGTTGCAGGGCGTGGGAGGGGATGCCCAGCTCCGGGCAGCAGGCCAGGCTGACCACGCCCTGATAGGCGAGGTTGTGAATCGTGAACAGGGTGGGAGTGCGTTGACCGCGCCAATGCATGTAGGCGGGGGCCAGCCCGGCTGGCCAGTCGTGGGCGTGCACCAGATCGGGCTGCCAATGGATTTGCGCCAGGTTGGCGGCAATGTCGGCGGCGGCCAGGCCCAGTCGCGCAAAACGGATGTGATTGTCGGGCCAGTCGCGACCGTTATTGGCGCCATATGGCGTGCCTTCGCGCTCGTACAGTTCGGGGCAGATCAGTACATAAATCACCAGCCCGTCTTTCAAGTCCATGCGCCCGATCTTGCAGGCGGGCAGTGCGGCATGCCCGCCCAGCTCACCAATAATATGGATCGGGTTGTCGCTGTTGATCACCTGCGGGTAGCCCGGAATCAGCACCCGCACATCATGCAAATGGCGCATGGCACGCGGCAGCGCGGCGGATACATCGCCCAAGCCGCCGGTTTTAACCAGATCGGCCAGCTCGGAGGTCACAAACAGGACTTTCTTTTTGTTGGGGTTGTTGGGGATTTCAGGCGCTATAGGCACTGCTGCTTTACCTGCCGGGGTTTGGCCCGCAGCGGCGATCACCTCATTAACCAGCGTAGTGAGGCAATTGTGTGGGTGTGGTGCAGCAGCACTGATCATGATGTTCCCCCTTGTATTTATTGATCGGCCTCGACCTGTGGCCGGGCTATTACTCACATCCTGTGGGCAGGCACTACAGGCCTAAACTGGGTAAAGCGCTTGATGGCATCACACCTACATCTTGGGTGAATACGGCTTTGCAAGAATTGCACCCGATAACGCAGACCCTCTTTTTAAGCTGACCCGACGCAGACGCAGAAGGTTCGTTTTAAATGACTCGGCTTTGAAGCCAGATTTCAAGCTGCTTGAGTGTAGGAGAGAAGCTACAAAGCGGCGTTTAAACAGACAAAATGTGTGGGAATTTTTTCTCTGATTGTTTCGGATGCGCCAATGAGGTGCAGTCAGAGAAGAAATGGTGCGATTCAGGGACTATCGCGGGGCGATGAGATGAGTTCTACCAAGGATTTGGTGAGAGATCCAAGCAAGGCTTAGAACGATTTGGACTTATACAGAACGTTTGGTTGTTGCGCGTCAATCGGGACTGTAGGAGCGAGCTAACTCGCCCCTACGCAGGGGTGTTGATCAATGACCGGGGTATTGAGCAACCACCACATCGTGGCCATCGTTGCTCAGGCCAATCACTTGATAGGCATCCTTGCGATCACCCATCTCCATGCCCGGTGAGCCCATCGGCATGCCCGGCACGGCAATGCCTTTTAAATCGTTGCGTTTAGTCAGGGCCACCACTTGGTCGGCAGGCACGTGACCTTCTACAAACTTGCCATTGATCACCCCGGTATGGCACGAAGCCAGTCGAGGCTCGACGCCAAGGCGCCGCTTAACGCTGCTCATGTCGGTTTCTACGTGGTCATTGACCTTGAAACCGTTCGTTTCCAGGTGTGAAATCCAGGCCTTGCAGCACCCGCAGTTGGCGTCGCGGTGAACATCAATACTCAATTGCTCGGCGGCATGCGCCGTGGCGCTGAGCAGCAAGGCGGTGAGTGCAGCAATACGTAATGGGGTGTTCATTGAGGTCCTCTGTCCGTAAAAAGGCGTACATGCAGCCTTGGGAAATTGCCAGCCTGGCTGACGACGGCTGTCAGTCAACTGAGGGCTGGATGACAGTTTTGTCAGGTTGGGGCGGTTGTTTTGTTATCGGGTTCAATGGCACTCAGAACAAGGCGATCCATTTTCCGTGGCACCTGCTGAGGCTGAATTTGTGGTCATGCCCAAGCGATGGGTGGTGGAGCCAACTCATGCCTGGAGTGAGAGGGCTCTGCGACTGATCATGCACCACCACCGTCTTTTTGCGGTAAGCGAGGCATGGGTGTAGTTGGACGAGGCTCGAATACTCGCGCGCCGACTTAGCACATGATTTTGTCTACACCCTCTTAGGTGTCTGACTGTCATTTATGACAGGTTAAATTATCTGATTCTGACTCTATATTGTTTTTGCGGCAGCTCTTGGAGTAAGGGCTAGTGCTAAATCAGGGAGATATGAATCATGACGCATAATATTATGGGGATTGACCCATGCGATGCCCAGAACCAAGCAGTTTTTAATGTATCCGCTCAAAAACGAACGTTTGTAGATCAGCGCACTGGATTATTTGAAGCCTATGTTCCACTGCCTTCAGTAACGGGCAACGCAGGGTGTGGCCCCGTAGTGGATATGGGACTGTTTTACTCTCCAGTCGTCAATAATCAGGCGGGTTTGGGTGATGGCTGGTCCTTTGCGTTTACGACGTACGATGAAGGCAGTTCCAAGCTAACGCTGCATACCGGCGAAATTCTGAGTGTTAAAAAAAATGAGAATTTGAACGTTTCGGGAGTTTGGGTTACGTGGGATGAGAAGGAAAAAACATTAAGTGTTTTACGTAAAGATGGGCGAGAAGAAAAACTCAAAGCCGCCGGTAAAAGTAAGATTTATGTGCCAGAGACCATCCTTGACGATACCTTAAATAAATTGTCCGTCACTTGGAATATAACGGAACAACAGCTGGGTAATGTCACGCACTACCAAATTAAACTGGCGGGTATAAAAGACTCGGCGCGAGAATTGCTCCGTGTGAATTACACAGCGTCGCAAGCTAAAGACTACGATACCTGTGCACAGGTCATTTTTTGGCCCGACAGCACCGAAAAAATGTCTTTTGAACTTCGAATGAAAGAGTATGCACTAAAGGCGGTAGTTGCCCCCGAACAAACGAGTACAACCTTATCGTATTTGGATCACGCGAAATGTGGCTGGCTGTTGACGGAGATAATCAGTTTTGACGGTCTCCGGGAAACAGTTGGTTATAAGGATAATGGGCTGAAATTTGATGACAATCCTAAGCTCACACAGTTGCCGTGCGTAGAGTTGCATACGATAACGCCCATCGGCGCGGGCTGCGAACGCACCGTGTGTGCATACAAGTATGAGCGGCTTAATGATAAGCGCTATAAAACAACATTGTCCTATAAATCTAAAGATAGTTCGGTGGTGCGCACGGAGAGCTATCTGTATGGCGCTGATCATAATCTGCTTGAAGAGATTGTTGATCACTCGGGAAGCTCTATAAAAAAAGAATATACACAGGAGTCAGACGGTCTTCTGACTGCGGTAACCTATCAAGACAAGGACAGAGGGAGTCCGCGCAAGGAAACATTTTTTTCTGCATTTGATGAGATGGGGTGCCGTTCTTCAAAGGATGGTGTAATAAATTATTTGATTAATGATAATGGCGCTGCGCTCAATAGCCATGAAAAGTATAAAGATATCGGGGCCACTATCGGTTATCGGTGTCTAGCCAAGAAAGAAGCGGAACCAGCACATGAAGAAGATTATATAAATAAGCTATGTAGGGGGGACATTGATAAACGAGTAGCGATCTCTGACTTTGTTGGCGGTTATGCTCGAGCAGAATTGACAATGGTTAATAAAAAATTGTTCAAGGATACTAAGTCTTGCTTGTCTTTTGAAAGCTCAGGAGTGGGAAATGTGGGGTCTGATTTTAACCAAATTGTGCTTTTAAAATATCATTCTTATCAAAAACGGTTGGGCAGGGTGGGTAATAAGATTAGCAGAACGTTGACTATGGCCAATGCGATCGGAGACATTAAAAAGTCTGCATGGTTGGGGCAATGGTTTAGCTATTATGAGGATGAAGACTTCCGCTGCGGGAGAAAAAAGACGGTCGAACAAGGGACAGTGAGTGAGCGTGGGGAGTTGGCTAACCCTACAGAACCTGCCTACACCTATGAATATTCACTGAGCAAAACCGAACTCACTACAACGACCAAGGCACGTTGGGAAAAAGACGTCCGTGAGAGTTCGCAAACCCACAGTGTTTTAAGCGGTCGACTGCTGGCTGAGACAGACGCCGATGGCAATAAATCTGTTTATAGCTACGATGACTATGGGCGACTTAATAAAAAAACGGTGTGCGCACAAAATGAAACTTACAAAGCGTCCACATCGTTCTCTTACCCCACTGTATCCCGTCTGGAAATTACTGAGCCTAATGGGCTTACGAAGGCGATCGAGTATGATGGTCGAGGTAATATTACTCAAGAGCTACAGCGCTTTGATAACCCAAAGACCCAGAAGATTGAGTGGATTCCCACGTTGGCTATCAACTATGACGCCTTGGGCCGTACAGCACGCATCGAGAAGTATGATTCTGCTGGCACCGTGCAGATCAGTGAGTGGTGCAATATCAAGTATGACAACTGGGGTGAGGAATGTGGGCGTGACTACAGTAATGGCACGAAAGAATATTATGAATACAATCCGGTCAAATTAAGTAAAGTTGAGGGTAAAGCTGAGGCTGGAGACGATAGGACTCTCACGCTCTTTAATGCAGATATGTCTATTAAAAGCATTGAAGAACATAGGCTTTCTCGCTCGAATGGGACGCGGAATTTTTCCTATAATGAGGCCGGTAAATTAACGAATGAAATAGTGAGCGGCGAGCTGGGTAAGGTCTCTATTTCTTATGCATACGACGGCATAGGGCGCGTTTTGAAGGAGACGCACGCAGAGTATAAGAAAGACGAAGCATCAGCGTGTTTGGAGTTTACGTATCACTATACATACGCTGCCAACTGGCTCTCCAGTGAACCGTTGAAAATTGAAATTGAAGCCGACGGGGAACGCAAGACGCTTGGGGAACGTCATATTGACGGTTGGGGCCGAGTGACGACGTTGAGTCGAGGAGCCAACACAGAGGCGTTCACGTTCAAAGGTGCTAGTACAGTCCCTTTTTCGCGAAAAATCGGTGACACTACCTTTACATACGAGTACATCAAGGAGTTGGGTAATCGACTGAGTACTGTAAAAAGTACCAAAGGAGGGACTCAGACGCTTACCTATAGCTACAATAAACAATCCAGTTCTTCAGCCGTAGAGGACTCTGTCAAGCTGGATTATAAACACGCCGACGAGTTCAAAGTAAGCAAACAGTCTCATGGCAATACTAAAACGGGCAAGGGGCACGCATTGACTTCATCCTGTTCCATAGGTGGGCGTCTGCTCAGTGAAGTCGATGCGCAGGGTAACGAATCGACGTTTACTTATAATGAGCTTGGGCAACGTGTTAAAACAGTCAGCAAGGAAGTTGTTACGCAGCATGTTTATAATGATAAAGGTCAATTGAAATCTGAGACCTTGACCTTGACGGATAAAAAGACGCTTCCCGTCGCTGTGGAATATGAGTATGACCTGTCGCTTAGAGAAGTCTCCCGGCATTACAAAGTGTCTGGAAGTGTTTTGTTCACCCTGGCGACGGATTACCATTTAAATGGTAATTTAAGGGGCGTTGAACTCAAGCAGAAGGGAAAAGTTCTGGCATCACGCGGGTTGGAGTACGACGCCAATAGTCGAGTCGTTAAATGTTCAGTCAAAGGCGCATGGATGAGCAAGACCCCGAAAAACAATAAAAATGTGGACAGCCAGACGTTCACCTATGACGCGCTGGGGAACGTGAAAACCTGTATCAGTAACGTCGTTGGAGGCAATCCATGTACCAGTACTTATACCTATGACACCCTCAGCAACAGTCGACTCGAAAAAGTGGATCATGCTGCCCACCCTGATTATCCTGCCACTGCCACGCTTCAGTACGACTCAGAAGGGCGGGTGACACAGGATCAAAACGGCAAAAAATATAGTTATGACGGGCTAGGAAGGTTAATCAAGGCCGGGTCAAGTGTGTACACCTATGACCCTTTGAATCGTTTCATGGGGCACGGAGAGGGACAAAATCAACGGCATATTGTTTACGATGGCCTTCAAGTTCGGGGAGAAATTGATCCGACTGACACCCGCACAGGGCGCTATCTAAGCCCAGGCAGTGCGGCGTGTACGGTGCAACGGGTGCGGCGTTCAGAAGTCGACAGACTTCTATTGGAAATGCGAGATTTTGATGGAACTGTACTGGTCAGCTATGACCTTTCTGCCGACACCATGAAGCATCATGCTTATAGCGCCTATGGCGAGCACTTCTCGGAAGAAAAAGATTCTTTGTTGGGTTTTAATGGTGAGTTTCGCGACCCTAATACTGATCAGTATCCGTTGGGTCAAGGCTATCGCTGGTATGCGCCCGATAGCATGCAGTTTCACGCTCAAGACTCATTGAGCCCGTTTGGGCTTGGAGGCCCGCAGGCGTATGGGTATTGCAATGGCAACCCGGCCAATCTCAAAGACCGCACTGGGCACTTTTCAGTCAATAACAGGTTATACCAAGCGTGGGGTGGCAACGTTCCTAAGCCTCTTGGTCTCGGATCCAACGGCCCAATGATAGGTACTGTGTTGTGGGCTGGCCTTGGGGTATTAACCGCCATTTTTTCGGGGGGGGTCTCGCTCTTGCTGCACGCCGCATTGATCGCCGCTGCTGTTGTGGCGATGGCATTGGCAGTGACCGCTGTTTTGATTAAGGATACGAATCCGGCTTTGGCATCGATCCTGACGTGGGTGTCGTTCGGCTTCACGATGGCGGGTGGTGTTGGCATGCTTGCGCGAAAAGTATCCTTGCTGCTCGCTCAGTTGGGTCGTGCTTCGGCGGGGATGGCTCGTAAATTGATGAGCAATCTGAAATATTCGGCCTGGCTCGGTCGATCAAACGTTTATAAGGTGCCGAAATTATCAGTTAATGACATTGGTCGTCCTATTAATAGATGGAATTTTCTAGGCAACTCGGGTGGCGCGTCATACGAATCCGCTATGGTTAATTTTGCAAAAAATAGTACTCAAGTACCTGTAGCTACGATGTGGCTCGCTCCTGCGACAGCCACTTCTAACCTGGCATCGGCTGGCGGAAAAATGAGCATCATGCAGCGGTTTTGGGCCCAAGGCCTTGAGTCACTCGATTTAGACGACTTGAACTCGGTCATTTGTGGAGTAACCGGGGTGCTGGGCAATAGCGGCTATTTCGATTCAGAACGGGCCGCTGAGATTAATGCAAATATTAATAACTTGACGTGGACCCCTTGGACTAGCGCTTTTTCCAGATGATGAATGCAAGGGCCGTCCGCAGCGGTCACTCGCGTGAATGGTATTGACTTCGAACACCCCAAGACGGTTAAACCCTCTTGGGGTGTTTGACTTTAGGCTCTGTACGACACCAGCTGAAACCCATTTGAATGCCACGGGCATTGAAATTCAGTAAAGTCCGCGACCATCAAAGGCAGTAGCCCACGATGGGCAAACGGTACGAACTCCCCGACGCAGTCTGGGATTTGGTTGCAGACATCTGCTATGAATCACGCCGTCGCGGGCGCCCACGAACAGATGATCGCTTGATGATCAACGGCGTCCCTTGGGGACTCTGTTCTGGCGCCGCCTGGCGCGATATGCCTGAGCGCTTTGGCCCATGGTCGACGGTTTACTGAGGCTCAGGGCGCGAAACGCAAACTGGCTCGAATGCCCTGAACTTCAGGCTCAACGGCTTTGTAACCGTCCGCCGGGCCTGCGTAGGACAGCGCATAAGCGTGGCTGCCACGGGTGGCGGCCACCAGGGTCTGGGTCATCAGATGATTGCCGTTCTGCGTGATTTTGCAGGTGGTCTCCAGCGCATCCAGGCCGCCCAGCGTGCTGGCGTGGATTTTATTGCACGCGCTCTGATAGCCGCCTTTGGCGAAGTTTTGCTGCAAGGTTTTACGCATTTGCAGCAGCACAGCGTCCATGTTGACCTGATGCTCGGGTGCCAAGGTGGTCTGGGTCAGCTCCATGACCATCAAAGGGTCACCGTTGGCGTCATTTTTCACCGCGCGCTGGCGCTGGCCATTGTCGTCTGGTGCAGGCGGTACCGCTTGTACCTCCCAGCCCCCGGGCCAGGTGATTTGGGTCGAATCGGCCCAAGCCGGAGTTAACCCGAATGTACAGAGGAGTCCGATCAATGCACTACAGCGCGGTGAAACAGTCATGGGGAGCGGGCCTTATGGGCGTTTTTTGACTGTCAGATTGTATCAATAGGTGTCCATATATTGCTTTGCTCTGCCAGATGTTTTTCACCTTTGCTCAGCTAAACCTTTGCTTCTTATGTCTAATCCCGGACAATCGCGCCCTTCTTATGGCTGGGGCGTTGTCTGTAAGGTGTGTTTTGTCCGCCCCGGCCGCGTGGTAACGACCGGCTAGCGGAGATTCGACCGGATGAATGACCAGGCTAATAGCGTCGACGAACGTTTCGACGAGACACCCGCGACACTCACTCGCTGGAACCGCCAAGACACCACCTGGATGCTGGGCCTGTTTGGCACAGCCATTGGCGCAGGCACTTTGTTTTTGCCGATCAACGCCGGACTTGGCGGCTTTTGGCCGCTATTGATTCTGGCGCTGTTGGCGTTCCCCATGACCTTTTATGCGCACCGTGGCCTGACCCGCTTCGTGCTCTCCGGGCGTGAGGGTTCTGACATCACGGACGTGGTAGAAGAACACTTCGGCCTCAAGGCTGGCGCAGTCATTACGCTGCTGTACTTTCTGGCCATCTTTCCCATCCTGCTCATTTACAGCGTGGCGCTGACCAATACGGTGAGCAGTTTCATGCTCAACCAACTGTCGATCACGCCCCCGCCACGGGCACTGTTGTCGCTGGTATTGATCCTCGGCCTGTTGATTGTGGTGCGCTGCGGCGAGCAAGTGATCGTCAAGGCCATGAGCATGATGGTCTACCCGTTTATCGTGGCGTTGCTGTTTTTGGCGGTGTTTCTCATTCCGCACTGGAACGGCGGCATTCTGAGCACGGCCAGCACGTTGCCAGAGCCTTCGACGTTCCTGCACACGCTGTGGCTGGCGATTCCGGTGATGGTGTTTTCGTTTAACCATTCGCCGATCATCTCGGCCTTTGCTGTCGATCAAAAGCGCCGCTACGGTGAAAATGCCGACGAGCGCAGCTCACAGATCCTGTCCCGCGCCCACCTGCTGATGGTGGCGATGGTGCTGTTCTTTGTGTTTAGTTGCGTGCTGACCCTGTCGCCTGCACAGCTGGCCGAAGCCAAGGCTCAGAACCTGTCGATCCTGTCCTACCTGGCCAACCACTTCAGTAACCCGACCATTGCGTTTGCTGCGCCGCTGATTGCCTTTGTCGCGATTGCCAAATCGTTCCTGGGTCATTACATCGGTGCCAGCGAAGGGCTTAAAGGCCTGGTACTCAAAACCGGCAAGCGTCCGGCAGCCAAAACCCTGGACCGCATGACCGCCGCGTTCATGCTGATCGTGTGCTGGGCGGTTGCGACGCTGAACCCAAGCATTCTGGTGATGATCGAAACCCTCGGCGGCCCGGTGATTGCGGCCATCCTGTTCCTGATGCCGATGTACGCCATCCGCCGGGTGCCGTCCATGCGCAAGTATTCGGGCAAAATTTCCAACGTCTTCGTGACGCTGGTGGGGCTGATCGCGATTTCGTCGCTGGTTTACTCGCTGATTCCTTGATCCCTGTAGCGGTCGTCGCCTGACTGTGCGGCGACCGCCTGTGAATCCCCGCAATCCCCGCCCTTCGCCATCCGTACTTGCCTTGAGCTGTGGCAGCGCGGTCAACGTGCCGTACGTCATTTCAGCGTTTGCCAGCGTCAAAGAGCATTGATCCGCATCAAGAGTGCGCCCGCACACAGGCATAGGCTTAAACCTTCCATGCAGCAGCAGGAGGTCCTGGATGAGCATCATCGTGACCGGTGCGGCCGGGTTTATCGGCAGCAACCTGGTAAAAGCCCTCAATCTGCGCGGTGAGCGCGACATCATCGCGGTGGATGATCTGACCGATGGCGACAAGTTCCGCAACCTGGCGGACTGTGACATCGCGCATTACTTCGACAAACGTGACTTTGTGCAACGCTTTGCCGATCGCCAGCTCGGTGACGTGCGCGCGGTGCTGCATCAGGGCGCGTGCTCCAGCACGGTTGAGCATGACGGTCGCTTGATGATGGACAACAACTACCGTTACAGCTGTGACCTGTTGCAAGCCTGTCAGGATCAGTCCGTCCCGTTGGTGTATGCCTCGTCGGCGGCGGTGTATGGCTCTGGTACGGACTTTCGCGAAGTGCGTGAGTGTGAACGCGCGCTCAATGTGTACGGTTGGTCCAAGAGCCTGTTTGACCAAAGGGTGCGCCAGCTACTGCCCAGGGCGCGCAGTCAGATTGTCGGTTTGCGCTACTTCAACGTGTACGGCCCGCGCGAACAGCACAAAGGGCGCATGGCGTCGATGGTGTGGCACTGCGTTAACCAGTATCGCGAGCGCGGGTTTGTTGAGTTGTTTGGCGAATACGGCAACTACCCGGCGGGTGGTCATTTGCGCGACTTTGTGTCGGTGCAGGATGTGGTCAAGGTCAATCTGCACTGGTTGGACCATCCGCACACCGGCGGTATTTTCAATGTGGGCACAGGGCGCGCGCGCTCGTTCAATGATCTGGCCTTGGCAACGATTAACAGCCTGCGTGCGGCTGAGGATCGGCCCCCTTTGACCCTGGAAACTGCGTTGCTCGAAGGAGTGCTGCGCTACTGCGAATTTCCCGACAGTTTGAAGGGCAAATACCAGGTGTACACCTGTGCCGATCTCACTCAACTGCGTGAAGCGGGGTATCGCGAGCCAATGCTGACGCTAGAGGAGGGGGTGCAGCGCTATATCGGCACGATAAACCGGTAGAAGCCCTGTTACCGGCCCACTATTGCGCCTGTAATACGTGTAGCCGTTGACGCGAAGCGCTCGCTAATTCCTTGACGCGGTGCCTCACAGACACCGCGTCACGGGGTTGCAAGCGCTTCGCAATCGAACGTCGCCTTCGGCACCGGCTGCATCACATGCAGCCGCAGCCTGTGGGCGTTGCGGGTTAGTTACCCGACAACAGCGCTTCCAGCTTCTCTTGGTCACGGGCGAACTGACGGATGCCTTCTGCCAGTTTTTCAGTGGCCATCGCGTCTTCGTTGGAGGCCCAACGGAACTGCGCTTCGTTGAGGATCAGGCGCGGCTCGCCGCCATTGCCGGGGCTCAGTTTGCGCGCCAGCGTGCCTTGCTCTTGCGCCAGTTTTTCGATCAGGTCCGGGCTGATGGTCAGGCGGTCGCAACCGGCCAACTGCTCGATCTGGTTGAGGTTGCGAAAGCTCGCGCCCATGACCACGGTGTTGTAGTCATTGGCTTTGTAGTAG
Source organism: Pseudomonas sp. TAA207 (assembly GCF_001529285.1). Lineage (NCBI taxonomy): Bacteria > Pseudomonadati > Pseudomonadota > Gammaproteobacteria > Pseudomonadales > Pseudomonadaceae > Pseudomonas > Pseudomonas sp. TAA207. The sequence continues at coordinate 83,427 of NZ_LLWJ01000066.1, forward strand.
TTGTAGATGCGGGTCACGGACTGCACGCCCGGATCATCGGAGCCGGTGTAGTCAATCCCGGTGGATTTTTTGTACCAGTCGTAGATCCGGCCTACAAACGGGGAGATCAAAAACACCCCGGCGTCAGCGCAGGCGGCCGCTTGGGCAAACGAGAACAGCAGGGTCAGGTTGGTTTGAATTCCGGCTTTTTCCAGCTTTTCAGCTGCGCGGATACCTTCCCAGGTCGAGGCCAGTTTGATCAGCACGCGATCGCGGCCTACACCGGCTTTGTCGTACAGCTCGATCAGTTGATTGGCTTTTTGCAGCAGGGCAGGTTCATCAAACGACAGGCGTGCATCGACTTCTGTCGAAATGCGGCCCGGAATCACGTTCAAGATACCGCTACCCACAGACACCGCGAAGTGGTCGCAGGCCAGGCCGACATCACCCTTGGCGTGGCTGATGGCACTTTGCAGCAGCTCGGCATAGCCGGGCATGGCCGCAGCCTTGAGCAGCAGAGAAGGGTTAGTGGTGGCGTCTACGGGTTTAAGACGGGTAATCGCGTCGAGGTCGCCGGTGTCTGCGACCACGGTGGTGAACTGCTTGAGTTGTTCCAGCTTGGAAGTCATGAGCGTGCTCTGTCCGAAAAGTATTAATGGCTGTGAAGATTGAGTGCGTCGTCGATCAAAAGTTCGCTAAACATCAGGTCTGGCAGCATGCCGCTCAAGACGTGGGTTATGCAACCAGTGTGTGCGCGCACGCGCCATTAGATCCCTTTCGAACAGGCTTTTTAGAACTTCAGTGTGCCCTGACCCGATGTGCGCACAGGCTCTTCGCTCATCTGTACGGCATTGATGGTTTTGCCCGTGGCCTCTTCAACCCGACGTGCCACTTGCGGGTCGTCCGCGAAGGGGATAAGGCTGGCTTCGTCGATGTCGCGCTCGGTTTGATGCTTCAAACACCAACTGATCGCGAAATAGAGGCTGGTCACGGCCGCCATGTTCAAGGCGATATCAATCATCTCTGAAACTCCTTATTAAGCACCGCGCAAACCGTAGGGTTTGCGCGGTGTGTGGGTCAGGCGATTTGCGCTGACAACTCGGCTTTTTTGAAGTCAGGAACGCGCACAGTGCGCCACACGTTGTAGGACATCAGCAGCATGCCGGTGAGGAAGAACACGCCTCCCACCAGTCGCACCACGAAGCCCGGGTGGCTGGCTTGCAACGATTCCACAAACGAGTAGGTCAACGTGCCGTCATCGTTGATGGCGCGCCACATCAGGCCCTGGGTGATGCCGTTGACCCACATCGAGGCGATGTACAGCACGGTGCCGATGGTGGCCAGCCAGAAATGCAAGTTAATCAGCGCCACGCTGTACATCTGCTCGCGGCCATACAGTTTGGGGATCATGTGATACACCGCGCCAAAGGTGATCATCGCCACCCAGCCCAAGGCCCCGGCATGCACGTGGCCGATGGTCCAGTCGGTGTAGTGGGACAAGGCATTTACCGTTTTGATGGCCATCATCGGGCCTTCAAAGGTCGACATGCCGTAGAACGCCAGTGACAGCACCAGAAAGCGCAGGATCGGGTCAGTGCGCAACTTATGCCAGGCGCCCGACAAGGTCATCATGCCGTTGATCATGCCGCCCCAGCTGGGGGCCAGCAGGATGATCGACATGGCCATGCCCAGCGATTGCGCCCAGTCAGGCAGGGCGGTGTAGTGCAGGTGGTGCGGGCCGGCCCAGATGTAGAGGGTAATCAAGGCCCAGAAATGCACGATGGACAAGCGATAGGAGTAAATCGGGCGGCCGACTTGTTTGGGCACGAAGTAGTACATCATCCCCAGGAAGCCTGTAGTCAGGAAGAAGCCCACGGCGTTGTGCCCGTACCACCACTGCACCATGGCATCCGTCGCGCCCGCGTACACCGGGTATGACTTGAACCAGTCCACTGGAATCGACAAGTGGTTGACCACGTGCAGCATGGCAATGACCAGAATGAAGGCACCGAAGAACCAGTTGCCGACATAGATATGCTTGGTCTTGCGTTTGACCACGGTGGTAAAAAATACGATGGCGTAGGCCACCCACACCACGGTTAACCACACCGCGCCGGTGAACTCGATTTCGGCGTACTCCTTGGTGGTGGTGTAGCCCAGTGGCAGGGTGACCAACATGATCACAATCACCGATTGCCAGCCCCAAAACGTAAACGCGGCCAGTTTGTCGGAGAACAGCCGCACCTGGCAGGTGCGCTGCACGGCGTAGTAGCTGGCGGCAAACTGTGCGCTGCCGGCAAAACCGAAAATCACCAGGCTGGTGTGCAGCGGCCGTAAACGGCCGAATGTGGTCCAGGGCAGGTCGAGGTTCATGGCGGGCCAAGCCAGTTGAGAGGCAATCCAGACCCCCATGGCCATGCCGATAACGCCCCACACCACCGTCATGATGGTGAATTGGCGCACGACCTTATAGTTATAGGCCTGCCCGTTTAGTGCTGTGCTCATGCTCAAGTCTTCCACGGTTCAAAGTCCTGCCAGACCTCGTGGTCTGGCGCAGGTTGAACTTTAGAAACCCTGCGCATAACAAAACAGATCCAGAAAAACATAAATAATACGGATCAGATATAAAGGCTGTTTTAAGGCTTTAAATCGCTATCTGATCTGCTTTTTTGGATATTTACTGATTTTTTGAATACTCTGCGCCGTATTGACGCAGGTTCACAGCGTGCGCGTGATAAATGGGCGCTGGATCACACCTGCTACGCAATGCACGGCGAATCAGTGACGATTGCCCAAGGCTTGTCTATACCTTAAACACCGTGTGCATGCGGTTGCGCTTTCTACAGGAGTTTCATCATGAAGTTGGGCTTAATGATCGGTGCGCTATGCCTCGCCTCGCTTGGGCTGGGCGGTTGTTCAAGCAATGTTCCGCAACCGGATGAATACTCCGGTTTTTTGAAGGACTACAGCCGTCTCAAAGAAGCAAAATCGCCCTCTGGCGCTGATGTCATGCGCTGGGTTGACCCCAATCTCAACGTTAACCAGTTCACCAGCGTCTATATCGAACCCAGCCAGTTCTATCCAGCGCCACAACCCACCGCAAAAATTCCGCAAAGCACCCTCACGGCCATCACCCATTACTACGATCAGGCACTCAAGCGTGAGCTGAGCAAATCGTTACCCTTGGCCAGCGCACCGGGGCCAGGCGTGATAGTGGTTCGCCCGGCAATCACGGCGGTCAGCAGCAAGACTGAAAGTCTCAAGCCGTACGAGTTGATCCCGGTGGCGTTGGTGGCGGCCGCCGTGAGCACCGCTTCGGGTATTCGTGATCAGGAAACCGACTTGGCAACAGAGGCCGTGTTTATCGACGGCAGAACCCAGGATGTGGTGGCGCAAGTGGTGCGCAAAGGCACGGGCAAACCGCTGGAAAACGACAGCCAGGTCATGAAGGCCGATGATGTGAAGAATGTGATCGATGGCTGGGCCTCCGACCTGCATCAGTCGTATTTGAAACTGAAGCAGTAAAGCGTTGCACCATCCACCCTTTACAGGGGCGAGGTACGCTCGCCCCCCCGCGCCATAACGCCAGTAGCAAGGGGTTGTAAGTTTTTTGCGTAACTGTATTCAGAAAAAGTGCGGATCTGTAGGAGTGTGCGTGTAGGAATTTGTCTGAATAATGTTAAGAATCGTCTTAATGTGATGTTCAGCATGACATTTTGCAGGTAGGGCATAGGTCAGCAGAATGTTTTCATGTTTAACTTCGGCCTCTTCAAAAACTGTTAAGAAGGACATTGTTCATGGCTCAAGTGACGCTTCAAGGCAACCCTGTACAAGTCAACGGCAACCTGCCAGCAGTAGGCGCCAAGGCACCTGCGTTCTCGTTGGTTGCGGGTGATTTGTCCGATGTAACGTTGGCCAGCTTTGCCGGTAAACGCAAAGTACTGAACATTTTTCCAAGCGTTGATACCCCGACGTGCGCGACGTCGGTGCGTAAGTTCAACGAGCAGGCCAGCAACCTGGCCAATACCGTTGTGCTGTGCATCTCGGCCGACCTGCCATTCGCTCAAGCGCGTTTCTGCGGCGCTGAAGGTCTGGAAAACGTTAAAAACCTGTCCACCCTGCGTGGTGCAGAGTTCATCCAAAACTACGGCGTGGCCATTGCTGACGGTCCGTTGAAAGGCCTGACAGCTCGCGCTGTTGTGGTGCTGGATGAAAACGACAACGTGCTGCACAGCGAGCTGGTTAAAGAGATCGCTGAAGAGCCGAACTACGAAGCCGTATTGGCTGTATTGAAGTAAGCCTCGGCGCTTCACCTAAAACGGCCCGGCATTGATTGCCGGGCCGTTTTTTTTCGCATGCGCCGACCGGCGACGCGAGACAACCCAGCCGTCGTAAAACCCTTGTGTCCGGTGTTTTCGACCCATCACGCGCTCAGGATTTACGTCTGCTTGGCGCTTGATCGCAGCCTCGCCACTCGACAGTGGCCACACGTCTTGGGCTTATTTAGCCCTTAAACCCGCTCCAGACACCCCGTTAACGTAAATACCCGGTAAAGAGCCTTTTCTTAACGGCCCACACTGCTTATCGTTCAGCCTTCTCGAATTCAAGCCCTCGTGCCTAATGGTTGATCACTCCATGCAATCCTCTGTTTCACACAAATCCCGTCGCTGGCTGGTTGGCCTTTTGCTCCTGTTGATTGTCATTGGCCTGTGCTGGTGGCTGTGGCCTTCAGCCTCGAAAAACCAGCAGGCGGCCCAGCCTGCCGGGCATACCGGTAAGTCGGGGATGATGCGCCCAGGTTTTGGCGGCTCCACGCAGGCGGTGCCGGTCAGGGTCTCTGAAGTGAAGCGCGGGGACTTCCCGGTGTTCTATAAGGCTCTGGGCACCGTGACGGCGCTGAACACGATCAATGTGCGCAGTCGGGTGGGGGGAGAGTTGGTCAAGGTGTACTTCAAAGAAGGGCAGATGGTCAAAGCGGGGGAGTTGCTGGCTGAAATCGACCCGCGCAGCTATCAGAACGCATTGCTGCAAGCAGAAGGCACGCTGTTGCAGAACCAGGCCCAATTGAAAAACGCTCAGGTCGATGTGCAGCGCTACCGCGGCCTGTACGCCGAAGACAGTATCGCCAAGCAAACCCTGGACACCGCTGAAGCGTTGGTCAGCCAATATCAGGGCACGGTCAAAACCAATCAGGCAGCGGTCAACGACGCCAAGCTCAACCTTGAATTCACCAAGATTCGCGCCCCGATCAGTGGTCGTGTGGGGCTGCGCCAACTGGATGTCGGCAACCTGGTCGCGGCCAATGACACCACAGCCTTGGTGGTCATCACCCAGACCGAGCCTATCGTGGTGAGTTTTACCTTGCCCGAAACCGATCTGGCACTGGTGCTTGCCCGCTATCGCTCAGGCGCAAAACTGCCGGTGCAGGCGTGGGATCGAGGCGATCGTAAAGAGCTGGCGGTCGGGGTGTTGAGCAGCATCGATAACCAGATTGATATCACCACCGGCACCCTGAAATTCAAGGCGCTGTTCGAGAACCGTGATCAAGTCCTGTTCCCCAATCAGTTTGTCAGCGTGCGCTTGCTGGCCGACACCCTGAAGGATGTAGTGCTGGCCCCGTCGGCGGCCATTCAGTTCGGCACTGATGGCTCGTTTGTGTACGCGCTGGAGGGCGACGACAAAGTCAAGATTCGCCACATTAAAGTGGGGGCCACTGACGGTGACGTGAGCGTCATTGAAGAGGGCCTGGCGGCAGGTGATCGCGTGGTGCTCGAAGGCACCGACCGTCTGCGTGACGGGGGGGCGGTCGAAGTGGTCAATGACAGCGCTCAAGTGCCTGCCACGCCTGCTTCGCACCTGCAAGGCGGGGCCGATGCCGATGCCGGTACTGCGCAGGCTACAGACACTGCCAAGACCAAGGCCCACGAATGAATCTGTCGCGGCTGTTTATCCTGCGTCCGGTCGCTACCACGCTGTGCATGCTGGCCATCGTGCTGTCCGGGATCATCGCCTATCGCTTGTTGCCGGTATCGGCCCTGCCTCAGGTGGACTACCCGACCATCCGCGTGATGACGCTGTACCCCGGTGCCAGCCCGGACGTCATGACCAGTGCCGTAACGGCGCCACTGGAGCGTCAGTTCGGGCAAATGCCGGGGCTGACGCAAATGGCCTCCACCAGTTCCGGCGGCGCGTCGGTGTTGACCTTGCGCTTCAATCTGGACATCAACATGGATGTCGCCGAGCAACAGGTGCAGGCCGCGATCAACGCTGCCAGCAACTTGCTGCCGAGCGATCTGCCAGCACCCCCGGTGTACAACAAGGTCAACCCGGCGGACACCCCGGTACTGACCTTGGCCATCAGCTCCAAAACCATGCCGTTGCCCAAGCTCAACGACTTGGTCGACACGCGCATGGCGCAGAAAATCGCACAGATCAGCGGCGTCGGCATGGTCAGCATTGCGGGCGGGCAACGCCAGGCGGTGCGGATCAAGGTCAACCCGCAGGCGCTGGCGGCCAATGGTTTGAACCTGGCCGATGTGCGCACCTTGATCGGCGCCTCTAACGTCAACCAGCCCAAGGGTAACTTTGACGGTCCGACCCGGGTCTCGATGCTCGATGCCAACGATCAACTTAAAACCCCGCAGGAATACGCCGAGCTGATTCTCGCCTACAACAATGGCGCGCCATTGCGCCTCAAGGATGTGGCCGAAATAGTCGACGGTGCCGAGAACGAACGTCTCGCCGCGTGGGCCAATGAGAACCAGGCGGTGCTGCTCAATATTCAGCGTCAGCCGGGCGCCAACGTGATTGAGGTGGTGGACCGCATCAAAGCGCTGCTGCCCAGCATCACCGACAACCTGCCCGCCGGTATCGATGTGACCGTGCTGACCGACCGCACGCAAACCATCCGCGCCTCGGTGCGCGATGTGCAGCATGAACTGCTGATTGCCATTGCGCTGGTGGTGATGGTGACGTTCCTGTTCCTGCGGCGTGCCAGTGCCACGATCATTCCCTCGATTGCCGTGCCGCTGTCATTGGTCGGTACGTTTGGCGTGATGTACCTGGCCGGTTTCTCGATCAACAACCTGACCTTGATGGCGCTCACCATTGCCACCGGCTTCGTGGTGGATGACGCCATCGTCATGCTGGAAAACATCTCGCGCTATATCGAGGAGGGCGACAGCCCGATGCAGGCGGCGCTCAAGGGCGCCAAACAAATTGGCTTTACCCTGATTTCGTTGACGCTGTCACTGATTGCCGTGCTGATCCCGCTGCTGTTTATGGCAGACGTGGTCGGGCGTTTGTTCCGCGAGTTCGCCATCACCCTGGCGGTGGCGATTCTGATCTCGCTGGTGGTCTCACTGACCCTGACGCCGATGATGTGCGCGCGTCTGCTCAAGCCTGAGCCCAAAGAAGCCGAGCAAGGTCGGTTCTACCGCGCCAGCGGTGCCTGTATTGACTGGATGATTGCCGAATACGGGCGCATGTTGCGCTGGGTACTCAAGCATCAGCCTTTAACCCTGCTGGTCGCCATCGCCACCTTGGCCCTCACAGTGTTCCTGTACCTGGTGGTGCCCAAGGGCTTCTTTCCGGTGCAGGACACCGGGGTGATTCAAGGCATTTCTGAAGCGCCGCAGTCCATCTCGTTCAGCGCCATGAGCCAGCGTCAGCAAGAGTTGGGCAAAATCATTCTGCAAGACCCGGACGTTGAGAGCCTGTCGTCCTACATCGGCATCGATGGCGACAACGCGACGCTTAACAGTGGTCGCATGCTGATCAACCTCAAGCCGCACAGCGAGCGCAGTGAAACCGCGACCGAGGTGATTGCGCGGTTGCAACCGCAGCTCGACAAATTGGTGGGTATTCGCCTGTTCATGCAGCCGGTACAGGACTTGACCATCGAAGACCGTGTGAGCCGCACTCAATACCAGTTCAGCCTGTCGTCCCCGGATGCCGAGCTGCTCAGCACCTGGAGCCAAAAGCTGGTCAGCGCATTGGCCAATCAACCTGAACTCAAAGACGTCGCCAGCGACCTGCAAGACAAAGGTTTGCAGGTGTACCTGGTGATTGATCGCGATGCTGCGTCCCGTCTGGGCGTCTCGGTGGCCAATATCACGGATGCGCTGTATGACGCGTTCGGGCAGCGGCAGATTTCGACCATCTACACCCAGGCCAGCCAATACCGTGTGGTGTTGCAGGCGCAGGACGGCGAGAAAATCGGCCCGCAGGCGCTGGACCAGATTCACGTCAAAACCACCGACGGCGGGCAGGTTCGCTTGTCGAGCCTGGCCAGGATTGAAGAGCGCCAGGCGCAACTGGCCGTGTCGCACATCGGCCAATTCCCCTCGGTGATGGTCTCGTTCAACCTGGCGCCCGGCGTGGCGCTGGGGCAAGCCGTTGAATTGATCGATCAGGTGCGCAAAGACATCGGTATGCCGGTCGGTGTGCAGACCCAGTTCCAGGGTGCGGCGCAAGCGTTTCAGGCCTCGCTGTCGAGCACCTTGTTGCTGATTCTGGCAGCGGTGGTGACCATGTACATCGTGCTGGGCGTGTTGTACGAGAGCTACATTCACCCGATTACCATCCTCTCGACCTTACCGTCCGCGGCCGTCGGGGCTTTGTTGGCGCTGATTCTCAGTGGCAACGATCTGGGCATGATCGCCATCATCGGCATCATCCTGCTGATCGGTATCGTGAAAAAGAACGCGATCATGATGATCGACTTCGCCCTCGATGCTGAGCGCAATCAGGGCATGGCCCCCGAGCAGGCGATTTACCAGGCGGCGCTGCTGCGCTTCCGACCGATTCTGATGACCACGCTGGCAGCCCTGTTTGGTGCCGTGCCGTTGATGCTGGCCACCGGTTCCGGGGCCGAACTGCGTCAGCCTTTGGGCCTGGTGATGGTCGGCGGTCTGTTGGTCAGCCAAGTGCTGACCCTGTTCACTACCCCGGTGATTTACCTGTATTTCGACCGACTCGGCCGCCGCTGGCGGGGTGATGTGGCCCAGCCTGAGCAGGCGTCGGTATGAACCTGTCCGGGCCTTTTATTCGGCGGCCGGTCGCCACTATGCTGCTGAGCCTCGCAATCATGTTGCTGGGCGGGGTGAGTTTTGGCCTGTTGCCGGTGTCGCCGTTGCCGCAGATGGATTTTCCGGTGATTGTGGTGTCGGCCAACTTGCCGGGTGCCAGCCCCGAGGTCATGGCGTCGACCGTGGCCACGCCGCTGGAGCGGGCCTTCGGTGCGATTGCCGGGGTCAACACCATGAGCAGCAACTCAAGCCAGGGTTCAACCCGGGTGATTTTGCAGTTCGATCAGGACCGCGACATCAACGGTGCCGCGCGCGAAGTGCAGGCGGCCATCAACGCCTCGCGCAACCTGCTGCCCAGCGGCATGAAAAGCATGCCGACCTACAAGAAAATCAACCCCTCGCAAGCGCCCATCATGGTGCTGTCACTGACCAGTCAAGTGCTGTCCAAGGGTCAGTTGTACGACTTGGCCTCGACCATCCTGTCGCAAAGTTTGTCGCAGGTGCCGGGGGTTGGAGAGGTGCAGATTGGCGGCAGTTCGCTGCCTGCCGTGCGTATCGAGTTGGAGCCGCAACTGCTCAACCAGTACGGCGTCGCGCTCGATGACGTGCGTCGCACCATCGCCAACGCGAACGTGCGCCGGCCCAAGGGTGCGGTGTCCGACGATGAACATAACTGGCAGATCCAGGCCAACGATCAACTGGAAAAGGCCAAAGATTACGAACCGCTGATTATCCGCTACCAAGATGGCGCCGCGTTGCGCCTCAGCCATGTGGCCACGGTCAAAGACAGCGTTGAGGACCGCTACAACAGTGGTTTTTTCAACAATGATGCGGCGGTGTTGCTGGTGGTCAACCGGCAGGCCGGGGCCAACATCATTGAAACCGTGAACGCGATCAAGGCGCAGTTGCCAGCTCTGCAAGCGGTGTTGCCGGCCAGTGTGCAACTGAACGTGGCGATGGACCGTTCACCGGTGATCAAAGCCACCTTGCACGAAGCCGAAATGACCTTGCTGATTGCTGTGGCGCTGGTGATTTTGGTGGTGTTTCTGTTTTTGGGGAATTTTCGCGCCTCGCTGATCCCGACGCTGGCGGTGCCGGTGTCGTTGGTGGGCACCTTTGCCATCATGTACCTGTACGGTTTTTCGCTGAACAACCTGTCGCTGATGGCGCTGATCCTGGCCACCGGGCTGGTGGTCGACGATGCGATTGTGGTGCTGGAGAACATCTCGCGCCATATCGACGCCGGGATCGCGCCGATGAAAGCCGCGTACCTGGGGGCCAAGGAAGTCGGTTTTACCTTGCTCTCGATGAACGTCTCGCTGGTGGCGGTGTTCCTGTCGATTCTGTTTATGGGCGGGATTGTCGAAAGCCTGTTCCGCGAGTTCTCCATTACTCTGGCGGCCTCGATTGTGGTGTCGCTGGTGGTCTCCTTGACCCTGACCCCGATGCTCTGCGCGCGCTGGCTCAAGCCTCACGTGCCGGGCACTGAAAACGCCATGCAGCGCTGGAGCATACGCCTCAACGAGCGCATGGTCAGCGGCTATGCGCGCAGCCTGGATTGGGTGTTGCGGCACAAGCGCCTGACGCTGTTGAGCCTGCTGCTGACCATTGGCGTCAACGTGGCGTTGTATGTGGTGGTGCCTAAAACGTTTATGCCGCAGCAGGACACCGGGCAGTTGATCGGTTTTGTACGCGGTGACGATGGCCTGTCGTTCAGCGTGATGCAGCCCAAGATGGAAATCTTTCGCAAGGCGGTGTTGGCAGACCCTGCGGTAGAAAGCGTGGCGGGCTTTATTGGCGGTAACGGCGGCACCAACAATGCGTTCATGATCGTGCGCCTCAAGCCGGTGTCTGAGCGCAAGGTGTCGGCGCAAAAAGTCATCGAACGCTTGCGTGAAAACATGCCCAAGGTGCCGGGCGGCCGCCTGATGCTGATGGCCGATCAGGACCTGCAATTTGGCGGCGGACGTGATCAAACCAGTTCGCAATACTCCTACATCCTGCAAAGTGGCGACCTTGCCGAACTGCGCGCCTGGTATCCCAAAGTCGTGGCCGCGTTCAAGGCGCTGCCGGAGTTGACCGCCATTGATGCGCGCGAAGGCCGTGGCGCGCAGCAAGTCACGCTAGTAGTCGACCGCGACCAGGCCAAGCGCCTGGGGGTGGACATGGACATGGTCACTGCCGTGCTCAACAACGCCTACAGTCAGCGCCAGATTTCTACCATTTACGACAGCCTCAACCAGTATCAAGTCGTCATGGAGGTCAACCCCAAATACGCCCAAGACCCCGAAACCCTGAATCAGGTGCAGGTGATTACGGCCGAGGGCCAGCGCATCCCGTTGTCGGCGATTGCGCACTATGAAAACAGCTTGCAGAACGATCGCGTCTCGCACGAAGGTCAGTTTGCGTCAGAGTCCATCGCGTTTGACATGGCACCCGGCGTCACGCTGGAGCAGGGCACCGCGGCCATTGAACGGGCGATTGCCAAGCTTGGGCTGCCCGAAGAAGTGATTGCAAAAATGGCCGGGACGGGCGACGCCTTTGCCGACACGCAAAAAAGTCAGCCGTTCATGATTCTTGGCGCGCTGGTGGCGGTGTACCTGGTGCTGGGGATTCTCTACGAAAGCTACATTCATCCCTTAACCATCCTTTCGACCTTACCGTCGGCGGGGGTCGGGGCGTTGTTGAGCATCTACCTCACGGGCGGAGAGTTCAGTCTGATCTCGCTGCTCGGTTTGTTCTTGCTGATCGGGGTGGTGAAGAAAAACGCGATTCTGATGATCGACCTGGCGCTGCAACTCGAACGTCACTCAGGCATGAACCCGCTGGAGTCGATCCGCAGCGCCTGTTTGCAACGTTTGCGCCCGATTCTGATGACCACGCTGGCCGCCATTCTCGGCGCCCTGCCGCTGATGCTCAGTACCGCCGAGGGCGCCGAAATGCGTCAACCGCTGGGCCTGACCATCATCGGCGGTTTGATCTTCAGCCAGATCCTGACCCTTTACACCACCCCGGTGGTTTACCTCTATCTCGACCGCACGCGCCATCGTTTCAATAAATGGCGCGGCGTGCGCACTGATGCTGCTCTGGAAACTGCGCTATGACCCATCGTTTGCTTACCCTTGCACCGGCTCTGTCGTCCCAACCGTGGACGCTGGCCCCCGGCTCGCGCCTGTTGGCACTGGTGCTGTCCGCCCTGTTGCTCAACGCCTGCGCGATTGGCCCGGATTATCAGCGCCCTGACACCACCACACCGGTGGCGTTCAAGGAAGCGGCGGGCTGGCGCCAAGCCAACCCAAGTGACGCTTTGGCGCGGGGTGCGTGGTGGGAGCTGTATGGCGACGCGCAGCTCAATGACCTGGTCCAGACCCTCAACCGCTCCAACCAGACCGTTGCGCAGTCCGAAGCCCAGTTTCGTCAGGCGCAGGCCCTGGTGCGCAGTGCGCGCGGAGCTTTCTTTCCGAGTGCCGACTTGAGCGTGGGTAAAACCCGTTCCAGCCAGGGCACCGGCAGCTCCAACTCCAGTTTGACCAGTTCCAGCAGTGGCATTCGGGACACCCTGAACGCGCAGGTCGGCGTGAGCTGGGAGGCCGATGTGTGGGGCAAGTTGCGCCGGGGCCTGGAAGCCAATGAAGCCAGTGCCCAGGCCAGCCTGGCCGACCTGGCGGCCATGCGTTTGAGTCAACAGTCGGAACTGGTGCAAAACTACCTGCAATTGCGTGTGATCGACCAACAGAAACGCCTGCTGCAAAACACCGTCGTGGCCTATGAGCGTTCGCTGAAAATGAGCGAAAACCAATACCGCGCAGGCATCTCCGGCAAAGATGCCGTGGCTCAGGCACAAACCCAGCTGCGCAACACCCAGGCCAACCTGATCGACCTGATCTGGCAGCGGGCCCAGTTTGAAAACGCCATCGCCGTGCTCACCGGGCAACCGCCCGCAGGTTTCACGCTGGCCGAAACCCAGGCGGTGCCTGCCTTGCCACAAATCCCTGTGAGCTTGCCGTCGCAGCTGTTGGAGCGGCGCCCGGATATCGCTTCGGCGGAACGCTCAATCATTGCGGCAAACGCCAACATCGGGGTTGCCAAAGCGGCGTACTACCCTGATTTCAGCTTGAGCCTGTCCGGCGGTTACAGCAGCAGTACCTATGAAGACTGGATCAGCGTGCCGAACCGTTTTTGGTCGGTGGGGCCCAAAATCGCCTTGCCGCTGTTTGATGGTGGCCAGCGTTCGGCCGAAGTGGATCGCAATGAAGCGCTGTATGACCAGACCGTCGCCAAATACCGGCAGACCGTGCTCGATGGTTTTCGCGAAGTTGAAAACTACCTGGTGCAGTTGAAGGTGCTCGAAGACGAGGCCGTGGTGCAGCAGCAGGCGCTGGAATCGGCGCGTGAGTCGTTGCGCTTGACCAGCAACCAGTACAAGGCGGGCTTGATTGCCTATCTGGACGTGGTCGTGGTGCAAGCCACGGCGTTGAGTGCAGAGCGCACCGTACTCAACCTGCAACAAAGCCGATTGATTGCCAGCGTTAATCTGATTACCGCGCTGGGTGGCGGTTGGGATGGCAACACCGACTTGAGCGCGAACGAGAAGGCCGCTCAATAGTCATGAGCCTGGTGCGTAGCCGTTGGCGCAGGCCACGCACGGGCGGCTCATCTTCGACTTGTTCTGCGTCACTCATCCGAGCAAACTGCGCGCATTCGCCCGCACCGTTCTCTTCAGGATGTTCAATGTTCAAGTCATTCCCCCTGCGTACTGCTTTTGCCGCCTTTGTGCTGACAAGCCTCGCAGGTTGCTCGACGCAGAAAACCGCGATTTACGAGCATGAAAATTTCGATGACTCCGGCACGTTCTCGCGCAACTACCCGGTGGCCGACAAAGCCGCGTGCGAAGCGGCACGCCGTGCCTTGCTCAGTCAGGGCTACATCATCGGCAGTCGCGATCCAAAAATGATCAGTGGCCACAAAAGCTTTCAACAAACCGGTGAAAGCCATCTGGAAATCAGCTTTAGTGTGGTCTGTGCCGATGAGGGCGCAGCCAGCCATCACTCCACCATGTTTGCCAACGCCTTGCAGGACCGCTATGCACTGAAGAAGGTGAATAATTCGGCCAGCCTGGGGGTGGGCGTGTTGGGATCGGTGTCGATGCCGATTGGCTCGACCGATGACTCGATGGTCAAAGTCGCCAGCGAAACCGTGTCGTCGGCGCAGTTTTATGATCGTTTCTTCTCCTTGGTTGAAGTGTATTTGCCCAAAGATGTGAAACAGGCTGCGCACATTGAAGAGACACCCAAGGCTGACCTGGGGGTGCCTGACGCGGTGCCAGCCAAGGTGGAGGTCGCCCCGGGCGCGCTTGCACCGGTGGCTCCGGCCGTTATCGCCCCGGTTGTGGTTCCCGCCGCAACACCGTTGGCTGAACCGGTCATGGCCGAACCGGTCGGCTCACAGCCGGTGGTGCCGCCAGCCGAAGCAGCGCCCATTACCCCGATCGAGGTGCCTGTAACACCGCAAGTGCCAGCGCCTGATGCACCGCAGGCGCCTGATGCCCCGGCACCTGAAACGTCCCAACCCGCTCAAGCGCCGGTGCCCGTGACGGCACCAGCAACCCTTGAAGCGATGCCGATGCAATAAAGGCGCGGTAAATCCGAAACGTTCTGCTACGTTTAATTCTGAGCGCCGGGTCAGCCCGCGAAGGTGTCATTTTTCCTTCATGCGGGCACCTTATGCTGGCTCGAACACGACCACAGACACACAAGGATGCCGACATGGATGACTATCAGGAAGAGCTGCTTGAATATCAGGCATCTGAACTGGACCCGCTGGACCCCGCTGACGACGCCACCGAGTTGTGATCGCAGGGTTGCCCTGTCAAGCCGACTGGCGCTGGCGACGTCGAAACTCTCCCGGGGTTTCGGCGTTCCAGCGTTTGAAGGCGCGTTGAAACGCCTCGGCTGAGGCAAATCCCAACAAATACGCAATTTCACCAAACGCCAACTCTGTATCGCGGATGTAAGTCATGGCGAGGTCGCGGCGCGTGTCGTTGAGAATGGCGCGAAACTGCGTGCCTTCTTCGGTGAGCTTGCGCCGCAGGGTCCAGGTCGGCAGCTTGAGGCGCGCAGCCACTTCTTCCAGGTCGGGTTCACGGCCGCCGTTGAGCAACGGTCCCAGCAGTTGAGTGATGCGTTCGCGCAGGCTGCGGGTGCGGGTCAGTTGCTCCAGTTCGCGTTCACACATCAGCAGCAGACAAGACCAGGTGCTGGGGCAATGCTGCGCATTGCGCAGGTCCAGCGCGTCATGGTTCAAGCGCAACTGATTGGTGTCGGCGCGAAAGTGCAGCGGGTGATGGCTGAGGTGGCGGTATTGCTCGGCGTAATCGGGCTCACTGAACTCGATGTCGATGTGTTCACTGATCAGCGTCGTGCCCGCCACCGACGATAATTGGTGCAGCCAGCCGCAAATGATCGAGTCCACGACAAAGCGGTTATAGGCGTTATACGGGCTGATGGAATAAAAGCGCAGCCAGGCGCCCTGGGCATCTTCGTGCAGGCTCGACTGACCGCGGTAATTGGAGCCGTACAGCGCTTCGAAACGAATCAACGTGCGTGCCGCTTCACGCACCGTGGGCGCCTGGGCGGCTGTCACCCCGGCCAGCCCGGCCTGGCTCAGGCGGCTCAGTTGGCCCATGCGCAAACCCAGCGCCGGTTGCTGGGTCAGCGCAATGGCGGCATGCCCCAGGCGCATGTAGCGCGGGATCGACAACCGCGCCAGCGGCTGGCTCAAGCGGGCGGCATCCAGCCCGTACTGGTTGAGCAAGGGCTGCGGGTCGTGGCCATAACTGCGCACTGCATCGGCCAGTTGCTGCACGAAGCCGACCGATAAATCCCCCAGGCGCATCGGCAACGGTTTCATGGTTTACAACCAGAGATTGAGCAGGCGCGCGCTGGTCACCGGCATGTCGTGGCTGGTCAAACCGTTACGGCTGATAAAACTTTGCCCGCCACTGTGCTTGTTCCAGAACTTGCCTTGTGAGAACACCGTGATTCCGGCTTCGGCAGTGCTGGTGGGCACGCTGCTGATGAGCGTTAAACGGTGCCAGGCTGCGCCCTCGCTGACTTCACCGGGTTTAAGGCTGATTTCGCTGGGTGTCGAAACGCTCTTATAGCCGCCCCACGGTTTTTGCCAGGTGTCTTTGCCGGTGATAAACGCAGGTACTGCGATGAACTGCGCCTGTTGCTCGTTGAGTGAGCGATAGTTTTCGGGGTACCAGCTGTCGCTGCCGACCAAAATGCCCAGGCGCCCGGCCGGGGTGTCAATCACATTCAACTGGTGGTCGGGGCTGGGCTGGATGTAGGTTTGTTCTTCATAGGTGGGCAGCAATTGACGCTGCGGTTTGCCCTGCGCGGCGCCATTGCGGTCAAACACCACGCTGCTGTTGTACAGCGGCCCTGTGCCTGCCCGCAGCGTGCCGTTTTCGATGCGCGGGTCGGGCAGCGCAATGCTCCCGGCCACCAGCGTCACGCCGAACTCCTTGGCCAGCCCGCCAAACAAGGTTTGGTAATCAGCGGCCATGCTCGCGGCTTTCATGCGCAAGTGCGCATCGTTGAGGCGGCTTTCACCGACTGCGCCCAGCCACGCACGGGTGAACGTCAACGGGTTGCTGATGGCCAGCCAGTGCATGGCTTCGCTCAAATCGCGGGCTTGGTACAGTTCGTTTTTTTCACCGCGAAACATTAGCCAGGTGCCAATGTGCTCGGGTAATACGACGATGGTTTTGTCGTTGAGCAAACCGGCATCACGCGCTTTGCTCATATAGGCAGCCAGCTTGAGGTGCAGCAGCGCCAGGCTTTGATAGTCACGCGGCGACAGTTGGGCTTCGATGCCTAACAAGTTGCCACGTCCGCTATCGACGCCGTCGTTGATCGCCAGTTCAACCCGCAGGTCAGACAGGTAGTGGCCGACCTCTCGTTGCTCGGTCCAGTACGCATAACCGCCACCCGCGGCGGCAAGGGCAATCAGTAGGGTGCAGCCAATTAAAGTACGCATGGGAAATAGAGCAGGCAGCCATTTGCAGGATTCGGCGTCTAGGGTAGGTGGCGTATGCACACTTGCCAAGGGGCGCTGCGCAATTGGGTTAATAATTTGTCACTTTGGGTCATTGAGCGGGGTCGGGCGTGCCATTACTGTGCCTTACCTTCAACGACGGGAGCCGCAGAGCATCCCGCGTTCCGTGAATTAGCCTGTTGTGGAGCAACCTGATGACTGCCACTCACTACCCGCATTTGATGGCCCCGCTGGACCTGGGTTTTACCACGCTGCGCAACCGCAGCTTGATGGGCTCGATGCACACCGGCCTTGAAGAAAAACCCGGCGGTTTCGAGCGCATGGCCGTCTACTTTGCCGAACGCGCCCAAGGCGGCGTGGGCTTGATGGTCACAGGCGGCATCGCGCCCAACGACGAAGGCGGTGTGTACAGCGGTGCAGCCAAACTCAGTACCGCTGAAGAAGCCGAGAAGCATGTGGTGGTGACGCAAGCGGTGCACGCAGCGGGGGGCAAAATCTGCTTGCAGATCCTTCACGCCGGGCGTTATGCCTACAGCCTGCGCCAGGTGGCGCCGAGTGCGATCCAGGCACCGATTAACCCGTTCAAGCCCAAAGAGCTGGACGAGGCGGGTATCGAGAAGCAAATCAGCGATTTCGTGACCTGCGCCAAACTGGCGCAAAGCGCTGGCTATGATGGCGTCGAGATCATGGGCTCTGAAGGCTACTTCATTAACCAGTTCCTGGCGGCTCACACCAACCAGCGCACTGACCGTTGGGGCGGCAGCTATGAAAATCGCATGCGCCTGCCGGTCGAGATCGTGCGCCGCGTGCGTGAAGCGGTGGGTGCGAACTTCATCATCATTTATCGCCTGTCGATGCTTGATCTGGTGGAGGGCGGCAGCGTCTGGGATGAAATCGTGCAACTGGCCCAAGCGGTCGAGCAGGCCGGTGCAACCCTGATTAACACCGGTATTGGCTGGCACGAAGCGCGTATTCCGACCATTGCAACCAAAGTCCCGCGAGGCGCATTCAGCAAAGTCACCGCCAAGTTGCGCGGCTCGGTCAGCGTGCCGCTGATTACCACCAACCGCATCAACACCCCTGAGATCGCCGAGCAGATTCTGGCTGAGGGCGATGCCGACATGGTGTCGATGGCGCGGCCGTTTTTGGCTGACCCTGAATTCGTCAACAAGGCCGCTGCCGGGCGCAGCGATGAAATCAACACTTGCATTGGCTGTAATCAGGCGTGCCTGGATCACACCTTTGGCGGCAAACTCACCAGTTGCCTGGTCAACCCGCGCGCCTGTCATGAAACCGAACTCAACTACTTGCCGACCATTGCCGTGAAAAAAATTGCTGTGGTCGGCGCCGGGCCTGCGGGCCTCTCGGCGGCCACTGTGGCGGCCGAACGGGGGCACCAGGTCACGTTGTTTGATTCGGGCAGTGAAATTGGCGGCCAGTTCAACGTGGCCAAACGTGTACCGGGCAAAGAGGAATTCTTCGAGACCCTGCGTTACTTCAAGCGCAAGCTGCAAACCACTGGGGTCGAGGTGTGCCTCAATACCCGCGTGAATGTTGAGCAGCTGCTGGCGGGCCACTTCGACGAAATCATTCTGGCCACCGGCATTGCACCGCGCACCCCGGCGATCCCGGGTATCGATCACCCCAAAGTCCTGAGTTATCTGGATGTGATCCTGCAACGCAAGCCGGTGGGCGCCAAGGTGGCTGTGATTGGCGCGGGCGGTATCGGTTTTGATGTGTCGGAGTTTTTGGTACACAAAGGCGTATCCACCAGTCAGGACCGCGACGCGTTCTGGAAAGAGTGGGGCATTGACACCCGGCTTGAAGCCCGTGGCGGGGTGGCAGGTATCCAGCCTGAGGTTCAAGCGCCCGCGCGTCAGGTGTTCCTGTTGCAGCGCAAAAAAAACAAAGTGGGTGAAGGTTTAGGTAAAACCACCGGCTGGATTCATCGCACCGGCTTGAAAAACAAACACGTTCAGATGCTCAACAGCGTCGAATACCTGAGCATTGACGATCAAGGTCTGCACATCCGCATCGGCGAGGGCGAGCCGCAACTGCTGGCGGTCGACAACATCGTGATCTGCGCAGGCCAGGACCCGCTGCGTGAATTGCAGCAAGGTCTTGAAGCCGCCGGGCAGCGCGTGCATTTGATCGGTGGCGCCGATGTTGCCGCTGAGTTGGACGCCAAGCGTGCGATCAATCAGGGGTCGCGGCTGGCGGCCGAGCTATAAGCGATTGAGGTGCGCTAAACTCCGCTCATTTTTGAGCGGAGTCTGCCGTGAATGTGCCTTTGATCGACTGGCAGCCTTATGCGCCTTTGCAGCGCTTGCATGTTGACTGGCTGACAAACGCAGGGGTTGAGGTGGCGGTGCTGCGCCTGGATCTGATTGACCCACTGATCAGTGGTAACAAATGGTTCAAGCTGCACCATCACTTAAGGGCCGCTCAGGCCGCTGGCGCGCAGGGGCTGATCAGCCTCGGCGGGGCACACTCCAATCATTTGCATGCGCTGGCCGCTGCGGGTAAACGCTTCGGCTTTACCACCGTGGGCCTGCTGCGCGGGCACCCTCAAGCAACCCCGACCACCCGCGACCTGCAAGAGTTCGGCATGCATCTGCATTGGCTGGGCTTTGCCGGGTATCGCGCCCGGCATGAGCCGGGTTTCTGGCAGCCTTGGCACGCGATGTATCCGCAGTTACACACCGTGCCCGAAGGCGGAGGCGGGCTGGCGGGCGCTTTAGGGTGCGCGCCGCTGGTGACGCAGGTGCGCGAGCAACTGGGTGCTATCGGCTGGGCGGATTATGACGCGTGGTGGTTGGCCGCGGGCACCGGGACTACGCTGGCAGGCTTGGTGCTTGCAGACCCGCGCGAGGTGTATGGCGCGCTGGCGGTGCCGCAGGATCATGGGGTGGCACCTAATGTGCAGGCCATCTTGCAACAGGCCGGGCAGGCCTCGCGGCCCTATCAGTTGATCGAGGCCTGCCGTGGCGGGTTTGCCAAGGTCGATGATCAGTTGCTTGAATTTATGCGTGCCAGCGAACAGTCGAGTGGGGTGCCGCTGGAGCCGCTGTACACCGCCAAGGCCTTGTTGGCGCTCAAAGAGGCGGTGCAAACGGGGCATATTGCACGCGGTCGGCGAGTGGTATTTGTGCACACCGGCGGCTTGCAGGGCCGCCGGGGATTTGCCGCACCGGTTTAGCTGCGCTTGGGCAGCATGCGCAGCAAGGTGTTGTCTTTGATCACGTAGTGATGCGCCAGGCCGGCCAGTGAATGCAGACCGATCAGCCAGTAACCAAGGGTGCCGCCCAGTTCGTGCCAGCCCTTGATCTGTTTGGCAGTGTCGATGTCTTTGAGGGTTAACGGCGGCAGGTCAAAGCCGTAGAAAAATATCGACTTGTCGTTGTAGCTCAGCACCAGATAACCCATGACCGGCATGGCGATCATGAACACATACAACGCCCAGTGCATGAGGGTCGCGAGTGCGGTTTGCCAGGCGGGTGGTGTTGGCGTGATGGTGGGCGCCACGCCGAGGGTGCGTGCCAGCAGGCGCAGCCAAACCAGCGCAAACACGGTTAAACCGAGCATGAAATGTGCATCTTTCATCAGCGTGCGGCCGTCGCTGTCTTTGGGGAAGATCCCGCGAAACTCGATGGCGGCGTAGATCAATACAAATAACAGCACCATCAGCCAGTGCAGGGCGATGGACATACGACTGTAACGGTCAGTCGAGCTTTTCCAGGACATGGTGTTTCCTCACGGTTCAGGTCTTGAGCCTGCGTTCTTGTCTGACGCAGTGCGTTCACTTTAATACGGTTGCACTCGATTGCATGGTTTCGCTGTTACCCGGCAGGTTTGGCCACACGTCGGACACCAGAAACAAACGCTCGGCTTCCTCCCAGTCACCGTCGTTGTTTTGAGTCAGGCGCACCAATAATTGCGCGGGTGCCTGGGGATGCAATTGGCTCAGCCAGCCCTTGAGTTGGGTTGCGCTCCAGCAGTCTTGCGGGCCGTAGTGGGCGGGCGCCAGCCACGCATGGCGGGGCAGCGGCTGCCAGCAGCCTTGGGCGCTCTGACGGACAAACGCAGGCCAGTCGCGCTGGTGCAGCCACCGCCCACGCAAGTGTTGAGGGTGAGCGCCCGCTGGCGGCTGCGCATGGCCGGGCCACGGGTACAGCAGGTAGCCGCCCAGCCACAGGTGCGCGCTGAACTGTTGGATATCCAGCCCGGCCAGAATCTCGCGGCTTTGCGCCCGGCTGGACATCGGCAACTGATGCTGGGCGAAGTGGTTGAGTTTGCGGTCCAGTCGGTCATTGCTGCCGGGGCCAAGCCATTGCGCGGGGTCGCGGCCGTCGCCTTGTTGCGGCCCCAGATAGAGCTTGATCGCCAGTTCGAGGTGATGCACGCCGTCGCGATCACGCAACAGCATGTCCAGTTCGCCCAGCGTGTGGCCACCCACGCGAATGGGCAAGTTGGCTGCAATCAACGCCACACCGGGTGCGTGTTGGATAGCAAACTGCCACAGTCGCTCGTAGTAACGGCCGAGCCTGCGCGTGGTGGCCTGCGCGAGCCAGTCCTCCAGGGGTTGGCTGTGCTGATCCAGTGCCCGCAGCCAGTGTTCGAGCGCATCCGGGGCCTGTACCCAGTCGCTGCCAGCCAGCGGGTGACGTTGTGGCCACGGGGTTTGGCTGAGCATGGGGGGCGCGAGGATCACCCACGCCAAATCCCGCACCTGGGGGTGACGTAGCTGGCGGGGCAGGTTGAGCAAGTCGGGGAAGAGGATCATGCTGCGAGCATAGCGTGCTGAAGGGCTGAAAGGGTTTTGTCTATCGTGTGCTTTCGCCCATAATCGTCGTTTTCGCCCGTCACGTATCCCGCAGGAGCCTCATGGAGCAATTTCGTAATATCGGCATCATTGGTCGTTTGGGCAGTTCGCAAGTGCTCGACACGGTTCGCCGACTGAAAAAATTCCTGCTCGAGCGGCACATGCACGTGATCCTCGAAGACACCATTGCCGAAGTGTTGCCCGGTCATGGCTTGCAAACCTCCTCGCGCAAAATGCTCGGTGAAGTGTGCGACATGGTGATTGTGGTCGGCGGCGATGGCAGCTTGCTGGGCGCCGCTCGCGCACTGGCGCGGCACAATGTCCCGGTGCTGGGCATCAACCGGGGCAGCCTGGGTTTTTTGACCGACATTCGTCCGGATGAACTGGAAGTCAAAGTGGCCGAGGTGCTCGACGGCCATTACCTGGTTGAAAACCGCTTTCTGTTGCAAGCCGAAGTGCGCCGTCACGGCGAAGCCATTGGCCAGGGCGACGCGCTGAACGACGTGGTGCTGCACCCCGGTAAATCCACGCGCATGATCGAATTCGAATTGCACATCGACGGCCAGTTCGTGTGCAGCCAGAAAGCCGACGGCCTGATCGTTGCCACGCCGACAGGCTCCACGGCCTACGCCATGTCGGCCGGTGGCCCGATCATGCACCCCAAGCTGGATGCCATCGTCATTGTGCCCATGTACCCGCACACCCTCAGCAGCCGGCCGATTGTGGTGGATGGCAACAGCGAGCTGAAAATCGTGGTGGCCAAGGACATGCAGATCTACCCGCAAGTGTCGTGCGACGGTCAGAACCATTTCACCTGCGCGCCCGGCGACACCATCACCGTCAGCAAAAAAGCGCAAAAGCTGCGCCTGATCCACCCGTTGGACCACAACTACTATGAAGTGTGTCGGACCAAGCTCGGTTGGGGTAGCCGACTGGGCGGTAGGAGCGACTGATGCTCGATCCCGCGCGCAGTTACGATCTGATCGGTGACGTGCATGGCTGTGCTCATACCCTTGAGCATCTGTTGGAGCGTCTGGGCTATCGCAAACATGGCGGTGTTTGGCAACACGCGCAACGCATGGCGGTGTTTCTGGGTGACATCATCGACCGTGGTCCGCGGATCCGCGAGGCGCTGCATATCGTGCGCGACATGGTTGTGGCGGGGCACGCGCTGTGCCTGATGGGCAACCATGAGTTCAACGCGTTGGGTTGGTGCACACCGGCGCCTGCGGGCAGTGGCAAGCAGTATGTGCGTGAGCACAACCCGCGCCACACCCGGCTGATCCACGAAACCCTGGAGCAATTTGCCCAGTACCCCGGCGAGTGGCGCGACTTTGTGCAGTGGTTTTACGACATGCCGCTGTTTGTCGATGCCGGTCGTTTTCGGGTGGTGCATGCCTGCTGGGATGCGGATGTGATTGCCACCCTGCGCGCGCAATACCCCGATGGCTGCATCGACGAACCGTTCCTGCAAGCGGCGGCGCAGCCTGAAAGCTTTGCCAATATGAGCTTCAATCGCCTGCTGCGCGGCACCGACATGCGCTTGCCGAATGGCATGACGTTGACCGGTGGCGACGGTCTGACACGAGCGTTTTTTCGCACCAAATTCTGGGAAGACGACCCCAAAACCTACGGCGATATTGTGTTTCAGCCTGATGCACTGCCCGCAGGCGTGGCACAAAAGCCACTATCGCCCACTGAAAAGAGCGCCTTGCTGCGCTACGGCATTGAAGAGCCGATGTTGTTTGTCGGTCACTATTGGCGCAGTGGCAAGCCTGCACCGATCCGGCCAAACCTGGCCTGTCTGGATTACAGTGCCGTGTTGTACGGCAAGTTGGTGGCCTATCGTCTGGATCAGGAAACACGCCTCGATCCGCACAAATTTGTATGGGTGGATGTTGAGCGCCCGGAGGCTATTCAATGAATGCTGTTGCTGTATTACGTTTGCCGCTGTCGACTGATTTAAGTGGCTTTGTCAGCCTGCTCAAGCGCCTGCAAGTGCCGCATCGCGTCAGTGAAGAGGCGGGCGAGCAAGTGGTGTGGGCGCCAGACAGCATCGCTGACGATGTGCGCAGCCTGTATCAGCGTTTCCCTCAGGGTGATCCCGAACATCAATTGCCGATCGTTGAGCGCCCGCAGGCGATGGCGCGCCCCGGCTTTATCCAGCAATTGCGCGACAGTCCGGCCACTGCCGCGATTTTGCTGTTGTGCATCATCGTCGCGGGGGTGACGCAACTGGGTGAAAACCTCTCGACCCTCAGCGGGCTGACGTTTCTCGATTTCAGCATCCGCGGGCAGTACATCCAGTTCACACCTTTGTCGGATAGCCTGGCCGCCGGGCAATGGTGGAGATTGTTCACCCCGATGCTGATTCACTTCGGTTTCTTGCACATCGCCATGAACGGCCTGTGGTACTGGGAATTGGGGCGACGCATTGAAATGCGTCAGGGCAGCATCAATCTCATTGGGTTGAGCCTGTTGTTCAGCCTGGTGTCCAACTTTGCCCAGTACCTGTTTGGCGGCCCGAGCCTGTTTGGCGGCTTGTCCGGCGTGCTGTACGGCCTGTTGGGGCATGTGTGGATTTACCAGTTGATGGCGCCAAACCCGCTTTATCGCCTGCCTCGCGGGGTTTTGGTGATGATGTTGGTGTGGCTGGCCGTGTGCTTGTCCGGTCTGGTGTCACTGATCGGTTTTGGCCAGATCGCCAACGCCGCCCACGTGGGCGGGCTGTTGATCGGTTGCCTCACCGGTTTGCTCGGCGGCCTGTGGGCCCGCAGAAAGCAGACTCATGCCCTGTAAGTCGATGCCCAAGGCTGCGATGTATACGTGGCGAGCCTTCCTGAAATTAGCGAAGGTTTTTCGGTCCTATCTCACCCTGCGCCAGCGACTACGCGATTAATTACTTTTTAGTGGAAAAACAACCATGTCCTCTTTCAACGAAATGATCCAAAACATCACCCCCGAGATCTACCAGAGCCTGAAACTGGCCGTGGAAATCGGCAAATGGGCGGACGGTAACAAGTTGACCGCCGAACAGCGCGAGCTGTCGTTGCAGGCCATGATTGCCTGGGAGGTGAACAACCTGCCGGAAGACCAGCGCACCGGTTACATGGGCCCGCAGGAGTGCAGCTCCAAGTCCATCTCGGTGCCTAACATCCTGTTCAAATCGGATGCCATCCATTGATTGAAATTGGTCGTGGTGCAATCAGCAAAATGTCGGCAAGCCTTGAATCGCCGACTGTTCAATATGCGTTTCGCTTGGGTGACACCGAGGTGCCGGTCAACCCGTTGATCGGCACTAAACTGCGCCTGGAGTTTTTGGGGGCGATCAACTGTACCCACTGCGGGCGCAAAACCAAAAAAAGCTTCAGCCAAGGGTATTGCTACCCCTGCATGACCAAACTGGCCCAATGCGATGTGTGCATCATGAGCCCGGAGCGTTGCCACTACGACGCAGGCACGTGCCGTGATCCGTCGTGGGGTGAGCAGTTCTGCATGACCGATCACGTGGTGTACCTGGCCAACTCGTCAGGGATCAAAGTCGGCATCACCCGTGCCACGCAGTTGCCTACGCGCTGGCTCGATCAGGGCGCCAGCCAGGCAATACCGATTGTGCGTGTGGCCACGCGACAGCAATCGGGGTTTGTCGAAGACCTGTTTCGCTCGCAAGTGGGGGACCGCACCAACTGGCGTGCACTGCTCAAGGGCGACGCCGCGCCGGTGGACCTCGTTGCAGTGCGTGAGCAATTGTTTGAGAGCTGTGCCGAAGGCCTGCAACAGTTGCAGGAGCGTTTTGGCCTGCAAGCGGTCCAACCTTTGCATGACGTTGCGCCCATCGAGATTCGTTACCCGGTCGAGCAATACCCGAGCAAGATCGTCAGTTTCAATCTGGACAAAGATCCGATCGTCGAAGGCACGCTGATGGGGATCAAGGGCCAGTACCTGATCTTTGACACCGGCGTTATCAACATTCGCAAATACACGGCCTACGAGCTGGCCGTGCATCAGTAAAAGGACTCCAGCATGCGCACCGAACAACCGAAAATGATCTACCTCAAGGACTATCAGGCGCCCGAGTATCTGATCGACGAAACGCACCTGACCTTTGAATTGTTCGAGGACCACACGCTGGTTCATGCGCAGCTGGTGATGCGTCGCAACCCGGAACGGGGTGCAGGCTTGCCGCCATTGGCGCTCGATGGCCAGCAGTTGGAGTTGCTGTCGGTCAAGCTCAATGACCTGGAGCTGACGGCGCAGGACTATCAGCTCACGGACAGCCACTTGACCCTGCACCCGCAAACCGAACAGTTTGTACTGGACACCAGCGTCAAGATCCACCCTGAATCCAACACCGCGCTTGAGGGCCTGTACAAGTCCGGCGGCATGTTTTGCACCCAGTGCGAGGCTGAAGGCTTTCGCAAGATCACCTACTACCTCGACCGCCCTGACGTGATGAGCACGTTCACCACCACGGTGATCGGTGATAAAAACCGCTACCCGATCCTGCTGTCCAACGGCAACCCGGTGGGCAGCGGCCCGCAGGACGACGGTCGGCACTGGGCGACGTGGGAAGATCCGTTCAAAAAACCGGCTTACCTGTTTGCGCTGGTGGCCGGTGATCTGTGGTGCGTCGAAGACACCTTCACCACGATGAGCCAGCGCGAGGTGGCGCTGCGTATTTATGTCGAGCCTGAAAACATCGACAAGTGCCAGCACGCCATGAACAGCCTGAAAAAATCCATGCGCTGGGACGAAGAAACCTACGGCCGTGAATACGATCTGGACATCTTCATGATCGTGGCCGTCAACGACTTCAACATGGGCGCAATGGAGAACAAGGGCCTCAACATCTTCAACTCCAGCGCCGTGCTGGCGCGTGCCGAGACCGCGACCGACGCCGCCCACCAGCGCGTTGAAGCCATCGTTGCGCATGAATACTTCCACAACTGGTCGGGCAACCGCGTGACTTGCCGCGACTGGTTCCAGTTGTCGCTCAAGGAAGGCTTCACCGTGTTTCGCGATGCAGGTTTCTCGGCCGACATGAACTCGGCGACGGTCAAGCGCATCCAGGACGTGGCCTACCTGCGCACACATCAGTTTGCTGAAGACGCAGGCCCGATGGCTCACGCGGTACGCCCGGACAGCTTCATCGAAATATCCAACTTCTACACCCTGACGGTGTACGAGAAAGGCTCGGAAGTGGTGGGCATGCTTCACACCTTGCTCGGTGCCGAAGGTTTTCGCAAAGGCAGCGACTTGTACTTTGATCGCCACGACGGCCAGGCCGTGACCTGCGACGATTTCATCAAAGCCATGGAAGACGCCAACGGCGTGGACTTGACCCAGTTCAAGCGCTGGTACAGCCAGGCCGGGACGCCGCGCCTGAGCGTCAGCGAGCAGTACGATGGCGCGAGCCAGACCTACAGCCTGACGTTCAGCCAAAGCTGCCCGGCCACACCGGGGCAGACTGAAAAACTGCCGTTTGTGATCCCGGTGGCGCTGGGCCTGCTGGACGCCAAGGGCAAAGAACTGCCACTGCAATTGGCGGGTGAATCGTCGCCTGCGGGCACCAGCCGGGTGTTGTCGGTGACTGAAAGCCAGCAGACGTTCACTTTTACCGGTATCGCTGAACAGCCGCTGCCGTCGTTGCTGCGTGGTTTCTCGGCCCCGGTCAAACTGCACTTTGCGTACAGCCGTGACCAATTGATGTTCCTCATGCAACACGACAGCGATGGCTTCAACCGTTGGGAAGCAGGCCAGCAGTTAGCGGTGCAGGTGTTGCAGGACTTGATCGGGCAGCATCAGCGCGGTGAAGCGCTGGTCATGGATCAACGTCTGGTTCAAGCCCTGCGCAGTGTGCTGGGCAATGAGCAACTGGATCAGGCGATGGTGGCAGAAATGTTATCGCTGCCGGGTGAAGCCTACCTGACTGAAATCAGTGACGTTGCGGATGTGGAGGCGATTCATGCCGCCCGCGAATTCGCCCGCAAACAGCTCGCTGACAGCCTTTACGATGCCTTGTGGGCGCGTTATCAGGCCAACCGTGAAGTGTCCAAAACCACGCCGTATGTGCCCCAAGCGTCGCACTTTGCGCGCCGTGCGCTGCAAAACATCGCATTGTCGTACCTGATGCTCACAGGCAAATCCGAAGTGCTGGCCGCCGCCCTGGAGCAATTCGAGCACAGCGACAACATGACTGAGCGCCTGACAGCGCTGGCGGTGTTGGTCAATTCGCCGTTCGAGGCTGAAAAGGCCCAGGCGCTGGCCAGTTTTGCCGAGCACTTCAAGGACAATCCGTTGGTCATGGATCAGTGGTTCAGCGTGCAGGCAGGCAGCACTTTGCCTGGCGGCTTGCAGCGGGTACGCGAGTTGATGGAACACCCGGCCTTCAACATCAAGAACCCGAACAAGGTACGCGCGTTGATTGGTGCGTTCGCCGGCCAAAACCTGATCAACTTCCATGCGGCGGACGGTTCGGGTTACCGCTTCCTGGCGGACAGGGTCATCCAGCTCAACGGCTTTAACCCACAGATCGCTTCGCGCCAGTTGGCACCGTTGACGCGCTGGCGTAAATACGACAGTGCCCGTCAGGCGCTGATGAAAGCTGAGCTGGAGCGCATCCGTAATTCGGGTGAGCTGTCCAGTGATGTGTTTGAGGTGGTGAGTAAAAGCCTGGCGTAAAACCCGGGGGTAAAAAAGGCGCTCTCCGAGGTTTGGACAGCGCCTTTTTTATGGCTTGCAGAACGCCCGATCAACGTCATGCCCCGCGCCATAAAGGTGTACCGCAGGTGCCGGGAGTTTTTGCTTTTAGATGAGCGTCAAGGGTGGCTGAGCCGCCCATTTGATCCCTCTGGAAGCCGATATCCCATGACAAACCTCCCGGATTCGCCGTTGGCGCTGAGCCCCGCCCAGATGCTGCGACAGGCCATCGCCCATCAATTCTCTGCACGGCCGACACTGCGCAGTGCTGTAAATGAGCTGCTTGAAAAAAAACTGACCAGCAAGCTAGGGCCTTGGGAAACCTTGCCGCCGCTCAATCAACTCAACATTGTGTGGACGGTTGATCAGCGAGAACAGGCGCTGAGTGTGCCGCGTCAGCGCGTGTTGCTCGAGGCGGTGCTTGAACATATCGCCTGTGCAACGCCCCTTGACTACACGTTTTATGAACCCCGGCAATGTTTTCTGGCACAGGTGCCGGTTGGCGGTGTTGCGTCAGCGAGTGCTGCCCCTGTGTTGCCGATGACAACGGTAGAGCGCGTGATACGTGACGTGTTGCGCGAGTGGAACAGGGCTTTTCAAACGGCAGTGGTTGATTACTGGAACCAGCCGACGGGGACCTTTCGCAGCCGCCAGCATTGGCTGGCCACGTTGCTGGGTGACACGTTGCTGTCCTCGGCCAATACCCGTGGCGGGCTCAGTGATGAGCAGATTGACGCGGTGCGCCAGATACTCAAGTACCCGGTGATCGAGGACCGATGGCGGGTGTTTGGAGCTGCTGAACGGCCCAGGGCGTATGTCGCCCAGTTGCAAGTGAGCCAAGCACAGGCGACGTATGCGCCGCTCTCTCCCGATCTTCTTATCGCGCACAAGGTCGATGGCCACGAGCAGATGTTGCAATGCAAGCCATCCGGGGCTATCGAAGCCTTTGCAACGTGGAGTGCTTATGGCCGCATCATGGGCAGGATGCTGGGCGCACGTTACCTGATAGATTCGCTGACATGGAAACGCTACGAACCCAGCGGCAACTGCCTGCACACCCAGGCGATGATTTTGCTCAACAATCAGCTTGAGAGGGTGGCAGCCCTTGAACCGGCTTCACGGGTAAAAGACTGCACGGTAGCAATGCTTGAGCGCCAGCTTGGCGACCTAACGGACCTGAGCGCGGGGTTTGCCGATGAGGATGAAGCCGACGCCGTGTATGACGCGACGGTATTGGGGCGGGTGTTTACGGCGTTGCCTCAATGGTTACAACAGGCAAGCGAGGCTGATCGCTTTGTTTACCGCTCGCACGTTATTGACTTGGCCAATGTCCTGCGTAACGCCAAAGGCCAGACGTTTAACGACGGTATTGATGACCTGCACACGTACGCGTCCAAAGTCCTGCGTGAACAAATGTTCAAGGATCAGCCTTTGGCACCCGGGTATTACTCGGACGACATCGAACTCGATTTTCTCGTGGCCAGCGGTCTGCCAGGCACCTCGGGCAGCGTGCACACGGTAACGTTCACGCTGACCGAGCTGGCGTTGCAAAACCTGGCCGCGATCCCCAGCGGGCACATGACGATTCGGCATCGGCATAATCAACTGATTCAAGACTGGTGGATGACGCCAACCTACGTGAAATCACTCATTCAACGGGTGAATGTGGGCGCCAAATACCCGCAATTGATCACGCGTTTGCTGATAGGTGATGCAGATGAGTCTGCGCGACGAGAAACACTTTTCGTTGATCAATTACGCGTCGCGCTGCCGATGCTGGCCCTGGAAAAACTGTTGAAGGGGGAGGGAGGGCTGAGCATGTGGGGTTACCGCTGTATCGCCGCATTGATGCAGGTCGACGTCGCCTCCAGAGTGCTTGACGGTCAGAGCGTCAGCATTAGCCCATTGGCGTTGTTGAGCACACCCAAAGCGGTCCCTGATTATGCGCGCAACATGTTTGTGATCGGCCTGACCCATGACCCCGACGGGCGTTGCGTATTGTATCGGCCATTGTTCAAGGCGGTGTTGCTTGAGTTTGCGAGCGCGCAAGCCATGCTGGCTGCGATACGCGAGAAGGGGGACTTGCGCAGCAGCGTACTTGACTGGATGTCCGAAACGTCGCGCACCACGATGGAGGCCGGTGTTTTGAGCCTGGTCAATGTGCGTCTAAAGGCATCTGAGACATTTTATCTGCGTCCTTTAAGCAGTCCTTTTCTGCATGATTTGTTTATGGAAACCGCCCTGACATTGATTGAGTTGGCTGATCGCCAATCGGTGTCGAATACGGAGAGCCGATGGGCAATCCTCAAGGAAGGGGGCTGGTTACTTTTCAATACGGTGGTGCCGTTATTGCGCGGACCGGTAGCCGTATTCTCTTGGGTATTACTCACTGTCTCCGCGCTTAAGCACGATATCGAAGCGCTTGGCAGTGACAGTGAAGACACCAGGGCACCGGCAATTATTGACCTGCTTTTTAATATCGGGATGGTGTTGCTGCATGTGACTCAATCCGTACCGTCCAGCGATGAGCCATTGCATGAGGTAGCGAATGTCGCACCGCGGTTGATCGGCCCGGCGGTGCGCCCGCCCGAAGTGGCCTTCGAACCTGACTCAGTCAAGGTTGAACAGGGGGTCACTTATTTTTCCAGCGTCGCGGTGGGCAATCAGCACAGTGCGCTGGATTTCTCCTGGTTCAATAATCCGCGTATCTATTTGAACGAAACGCATCTCACGTGGCTGGACCGTAACCAGGGAGTCGACCCGGGTGAGCGCGACCCGGTCGCGCAGGGTCAGTACAAGGGTTTGTATATCATTGACAACACATGGCACGCCATGATCAGAGGCCACAGTTATCAGGTATCCCTTGAGGATGAGGGCGTAGTGCTGGTCAGCCCTAAAGACCCGACTCAAACAGGGCCATGGATCCGCCCAGACTCAGCCGGAAACTGGGACTTTGACACGGGTATGCGCTTGCGTGGAGGGGGACCCAAGACCCGCCGCGAACTGGCAGCGCAAATGGCGCTGCGCAACAGGCGTATCAATGAGTTGAATAACAAATACTTTGCGTTCCATGACAGGGAACAGGAGATCCATACCCAGCTCAGTGATGCGCGGACAAAGGCAATTGAAACGCAAGAAGGCGATTTAAGTAAGCAACTGACCTATCTCGAAAAAACATTGCGGGTCAAAAGCCTGAGATCGCTTGCCGAGAAAAGCCGTGCGGAGTTTGCAGTGGAGCACGCGAACTTCAAGGAGCGACACGCGCTAATGAGCGAGGTTAAGGACCATATCCGCGAAGGCAACTTCAACGAGGCTTTTTTCGATTTTGCGACGGATATCGTCTACGCCCAGCACCTGTATATCGTCCATCTCGTTGCCTTGTACCCCGAATTCAGTGGGCCGCCAGAAGAGATTCTGGCCAGAAATGAGAGGGATCGTTATGCCAGCTTCAGGCGTGAACTCTTCAAGGCGCACCAGCAACACTTGAACGATTTTCGCGAACAGGTTCGGCTTCTGGAGGTGCTGCGCGAGTCCCCGCGTGTGGGTTATGCAATGGCCGAAAAACGGGTCAGCGCGATGGCGCTCATAGAGCGCCCTGATGGCACTCGACAGCAGGCTACGGAACTGGATTTTATGTCGATGCATCTGGGAATCCTGACCGATGTTGTTCCCGTGATTGCCTTTGGCGAAGATTGGCAAGCGCTGAGAGAAATTGTCTGGCCGTTGACGTTCTCCCTGCAAACGCATGCGCAATTGGCCGATACCAGCCTGTTCACGCACAGCGAACGTGTGGAAATCATGACCGATTTACAGGAGCGCTATGCCAGGGCGCAGGACGCGCTGGCCATTTTGCACCTTGAGGTGGGATACCGCTTCAATCGGGTCGAATACAACCGGTTAACAGAAATGATTGAAGGGTTCAGCCTCAAAATTGAACAGCAACTGGCTGAAGAGGCCCGGCGACAAACGGAGTGGCTTCCATCGCAACCCAATCCCTCGCGACGGGTGCATCCGGCCTCCAGAATCATCAAAACCCGCAAGCATGGTGTTTTGATTGGTGTGGCGCGCCCCCGCGCGTCCGATCAAGAGCCTTTGGAAGTGGAAGTGGGTGATTCTCTTCTGCGCGAACCGATAGATCGACCGATGAGCCCGGGTGCGAGCCTGCCCAGGATGACCTTTCGCGAGTCATCGCCCAACCGCTGGGAGGCCATAGAACCAATAATGGCCCCTGTGCCAGCCCGTGCGCTGGGTGTCATTCGCGCCCAATGCAATGAGTTGTTGAGCAAGGTTGACCCCAAGATCAACCGCGTGAAGGTGTACGCCAATAACTCAAAATATCCTCTGGAACTTGAAGAAATTCTGGAGCGAGACGCGCAAAAGCTTGATGCACTGATCAGCGAGATAGAGCGTGGCTTCGCGCACGAACCGGTTCAGCAAAAACCCAAGCCAGGCACCCCCCAGTCATTGCTCAAACGTTTGCGTGAGGGCGCGCACAAGCTACGCGAACAGGCGTTGTGGATCCTGAAGTCGTTGCCGCCGACCGAGGCAACTGTTGAGTTTTTACTGGACAAGGGCGATGTGCACCTGCTCAAAGATGGCGGTCGGGTCAAGATGTTTGGGCCTCGTAACGATTTCGTGCAGGAGTACCAGGTACTCAACAAAAAAAATCAGGTGGTGTGGTATGCCCATCTTCACTATGAAACCCTGAATGCGCCTGATAACCCGCCAACGGCGGCGCATTTCAAACTCAAGGATCAACGTAAAGTCAGCAAACAAAGCCTTGAAGCCAAAGCCAGGCCGGGTGAAAAAGTACCTGAGGTGTATTACGGCAAAATCAGCCAACGCATGATTGTTGAGCGCTTTTTGCTTTGAATTCGGTGAGTGATCACTGTTTTGCGTGGGTAACTGCGACGGATTGACCTATCATTGCGCCTTTCTTACAGGTGATTGATGAATGAGCGATTCAAACCAGACCTTGCGCGCAGCCCTTGAAACCAGCGATATGTTGGTCATCGACGGGCTGCATGCCTGGGATTTCTCTCTGGACGATGTGCAATTGCTCATCACGTGCATGGACGGTCGCGCCCAAAAGCGCTGGCGCTTCAACCCGGCGCAGCTCGACGCGGCCGTATTCGACGACACGTTGCAAAGCTGGACCCTGACCGGTGACTGCGCAGAACACCGTCTGGTTTGCTTAAAAGCGCTGAAAGCCACGAACGATGACGATGATTACGAGGTCGCTGATGAAGCTTAAATGGTTGCCCTTGTTGATGGCCTCAAGTGTCGGCGCGATGTCGGCGCAGGCTGCATCTGAAAGCGAAGTCGAGCTGCTGGTCGGTTCCTATACCCAGGGCAAAAGCCAAGGCATTTACCGCCTGCAATTTGATAGCGATAAAGGGCGTATCACGCCCCAACCGCTGCAAGTGTTCAAGACGGATAACCCGTCCTGGCTGACCCTGTCCAAAGACCAGCAACGGCTGTTCGTGGTCAATGAGAACGGGCAAGGGCAGGCAGACATCGCGGGGCGCGTGAGCAGCCTGGCGATTGACCCAAAAACCAACCGTTTAAGCGCGATCAACCAGGTTAAAACCCTGGGCGAAGAACCCACCCACTCCAGCTTGAGCAGCGATGAGCGTTACCTGTTTGTAGCCAACTACGGCGTGCATGCTGACCCCGGCGGCAGCCTGGCGGTGTTACCGATCAGCGCGCAAGGTGAGTTGCAACCCGTGACGCAGATGAGCAGCCATCCGGCCAGCCGGGTAAACCCTGAACGCCAGATGTCAGCCCATGTGCACTCGGTGGTGTCGTCCCCAGATGGCCAGTTTGTCTATGCCAGTGATTTGGGCGCGGACAAGGTGTTTGTCTACCGTTACGATCCGGCTGCCAACCCCGAGCACCCGTTGGTCGCCGCAGAGCCGGCCGCCATCGAGTTGCCAGCGGGTAGCGGTCCGCGTCACCTGTTGTTCTCCAAAGATGGCAAGCACGCGTACCTGACCACTGAGATGAGTGCGCAGGTGTTTGTGTTTGATTACGACAAGGGTCAACTCAAGCAGCGCCAGGCCATTGAGCTGGCCCAGGGTAAACCTGCGCAAAACCGTGCGGCTGGCGGCTTGCATGCGTCACCCGATGGCAAGTTCCTGTATGTGAGTAACCGGGGCAAGGCCAACGAAATGCTGGTGTTCAGCATTGACCCGGCCACTGGCGAGTTGACCGAAATTCAGCGGCGTTCGGTT
Organism: Pseudomonas sp. TAA207; assembly: GCF_001529285.1. Classification (NCBI taxonomy): domain Bacteria; kingdom Pseudomonadati; phylum Pseudomonadota; class Gammaproteobacteria; order Pseudomonadales; family Pseudomonadaceae; genus Pseudomonas; species Pseudomonas sp. TAA207. The sequence continues at coordinate 118,250 of NZ_LLWJ01000066.1, forward strand.
GAAGGTGATCACCCGCGTGAGTTCGCCTTGAGCCCGAACGGCAAATTTTTGTTGATTGCCAATCAGATGAGCAACGCCATTGTGGTGCTTGAGCGTGACCCGAAAACCGGCCTGCTGGGCAAGACTGTGCAGACCCTTGAAATGGATGCTCCCTCTGACTTGAAGTTCATCAATCGCCCGTAAAGCGCGGGGTGCAGCGCTGTATCAATCACGCTGATACCCGCTAGTGCTGCAATGAATTTTTGCCGGATGACCCCCGGCGTTAAGTTGGCTCCACGGCCTGAAAAGGCAGCAAGCCAACTGAATCGTCGAGGGTTAACCATGAACTTCAATCTTTTCTCTGTGATTGCCGCGTCCGCCATCTCTGCCACCGTGGCTCTACCCGCCAGCGCCACACCGCTAGCCAGTGATAAAAAATCGATGGCCTACACGCAAAAATACCTTCAACAAAGTGCGAACTTCTATGCCGCGCTGGATCACAAAACCCAACCCTGAAAGCACTTCAGGCTGACCGTTCGACAGGGGATGTGTTCGCACAATGACCGATCAAATAATGGCACGAAGCCTGCAGGGTGTTGGTCGGTTAATCGGGGCGTTGCCATGAAGACGTCTAGGATTAATAGTGATTCCCGGGGGCGTCAAAATAATGTGTAGAAAATAATCGCCCTGCCACGGGAATAAGCCTGCGTGGCCTGTGTCTCATAGGCCATCCCAACTGTCGGCCCCGTGGCCGTGGAGTGCATTATGGTCGATCAGTTGCCGCCCCGGCGGCCTGCAAAATCCCCCTTGAGTTCGAGTGCTGCAGTGGTGCGTTTGGCCGGTATTGGTGCGGTCGTGGCCGTTATAGGTGCCGCGTTTTATTACGTAAATGGAACGTTCGACCCGCAACGGCTGCAACCCAAGAGTTTCGTCAACGCCCTGGAGCACAACAACGGCCTGCACCCTGGTTTCAGGCGCAACCACGCCAAAGGCATCTGCGTGGTGGGCTATTTCGAGAGCAACGGCGATGCGCAGGGCGTGTCCAGTGCGCAGGTCTTCCACCCGGGGCGTACGCCCGTGGTCGGGCGCTTTGCACTGCCCAGCGGTAACCCGTATGCGCCTGACAGCAGCGTGCCGATGCGCAGCCTGGCGCTGCGTTTTACACAAGCCAATGGTCAACAATGGCGCACCGGGATGAACAGCATGCCGGTATTTCCGGTAGGTACACCCCAAGCCTTCTACCAAATGCTTCAAGCGGGCAGCCCTGAACCTTCAACCGGTAAGCCCAAACCCACCGCCATGCCCGCCTTTTTTGCCTCGCACCCCGAAACCGCCGCGTTTTTGCAATGGGTGAAAACAGCCAAACCTTCTGCCAGTTATGCCACTGAGCGCTACAACGCGATTAATGCCTTTTACCTGGTGAATTCGGCGGGCGAGCGCCAGGCGGTGCGTTGGGGTGTAGTGCCGCTGGATCAGGATGCACCCGGCGCCACTGCCCCGAACGAAGCCGATTATCTGCAGCAGGACTTGGTACAGCGCATAGCCAACGGGCCTTTGAAGTGGCAGTTCAACCTGACCCTGGCCGAGGCGGGCGACCCGATTGAGGACGCCAGCAAAGCTTGGCCCGCTGCACGCAAAGTGATCACGGCGGGCACGTTGGTGCTCACCAGCACACAGGCGCAGAACAGCGGCGAATGCCGCGACATCAACTACGACCCCTTGATCCTGCCTGCGGGCATCCAGGCTTCCGCAGACCCGTTGCTGGCCGCGCGGTCTGCCGCCTACGCCAGTTCGTATCACCGGCGCACCGGTGAAGTTGATCAACTCCCTCAGGAGCCACGCCCATGAGCGCGCCTGCCTCTCACTTCGCGCCGTTGGCGCGCCTGCTGCACTGGCTGATGGCCTTGATGATCGTGAGCATGCTGTTTATTGGCGCGGGTATGGCCGCGTCGGTTTCAGCGCGGCACGTATGGCTGCTCAATCTGCATAAACCGTTGGGCATTGCGATTTTGTTGTTGGTGGTGGTCCGTCTGTTTGTGCGGTTTTCGACCCGGCAACCGCCACTGCCGGCCGATTTGCCTGCGGTGCAAGTGCTCGCGGCCAAAATGTCCCATGTGTTGTTGTATGCGCTGATGTTCACCTTGCCGCTTGTGGGCTGGGCGATGATCTCGGCGGCGGGTGATCCGGTGATGCTAAGCCAATCGCTGCAACTGCCCGCCTTATTGCCCGCGAACGCCAAGACCTTCGCCTTCTTGCGCACCGCGCATACGTACTTGGCGTATTTACTGTTCTTCACCGTCTTGCTGCATGTGGCGGCAGCCCTGTTTCACGCGTGGGTACGACGCGACGGGGTGCTCAACAGCATGCTGCGTGGTAAAGACTGAGTTGTATGCCAGCAGCACTGCGCGCAGGCGTTGGCGCAGGCTGCGATCTTTCGATTCTGAAAAGCTCGCAGCCTGCGGCGGCTCCTGGAGCTGGACGGGACGTGTTTCAGGTTTTAGCCATCACCCCGGTAAACAGCGCTGACGCCATGAAACGTTCCAGCCAGTGCTTAAGTTTTGGGTACGGTGCATGCGCAAACCACTCGCGGTCGACATGGGCGAACTGGCGTATGAACGGCGCCAGTGCCACATCGGCCAACGACAGGGTGGAACCTGCCAGGTAGTCGTCGTGCTCAAGCAGTGCCTCCAGGTGCTGCAAAAATGCAGCGCCTTGCGCCCGGTAATGTTCCATCGGGTGCTCGGGATAGCGGATGGCGTATTTGTAACGGTCGAGCCACACCTTGAACCGTGTGTCGTTGGCTTCGATCAGTTGGCTGACCAAGGGCTGCGCGGGTTGCAACCACTGGTCCGGGTCATGCTGGGCCAGTGCCCAATGCATGATGTCCAGGCTTTGCTCAATCACGCGCCCGTCGGCGCACACCAATACCGGCACGGTGCCTTTGGGCGAGAGGGCGAGCATCTGCGCAGGCTTGGCTTTTAAGCTCACTTCAACGATCGTCAGCGGCACACCGCTGTAGCGCAAGGCCATGCGTGCGCGCATGGCGTAGGGGCAGCGCCGGAAGGAATACAGCAGGTTTTCGCTCATTTGACCTGCACCGTGCTTAACCCATTGCCTTGGCGCAGCACTTGGATCTGCACCGGAATACGTTCGTGCATTTCCTGAACGTGGGAAATAACCCCCACTTTGCGGCCTTGGGCCTGCAAGCCATCCAGCGCGTCCATCGCCAATTGCAGTGATTCGGGGTCAAGACTGCCAAACCCTTCGTCGATAAACAGCGATTCAATCTTCAGTGTGCTCGATGCCATCGAGGCTAACCCTAATGCCAGCGCCAAAGACACGAGGAAGGTCTCGCCCCCGGATAACGAATGCACGGAACGCAGTTCGTCGCCCATCTCTGTGTCCATGACCAGCAGGCCGAGCATGCTGCCCCCGCGTTTAAGGCGATAGCGGCGCACCAGTTGGCGCAGTTGTGCGTTGGCGTGATGCACCAACAGGTCGAGGTTGTAGGCTTGGGCAATTTTGCGGAACTTGTCGCCGGTGCTTGAACCAATCAGGTCGTTGAGGCGTGCCCAGCGCTGCCATTGCGCGTAGGCCTGTGCGGTACGTTGCGTGAGCGCCTGATTGGCGAGTTGACGACGTTCATCCTCTGCCTGTTGCGCGCGTAACTGCGCGCTCAGTTGTTCGCTGGCAGCCAGTTGCGTATTCAATTCGTTCAATGCGCCGTTCAGGGCGTCAGCGTCCAGGTTGCCATTGGCCTGGGCTTGATGCTGATTGAGACGCTGCTCGCGTTCTTGTATCAGTACGCGGGCTTGTTCCAGTGCTTTTTCGCTGTGTTGTATGGCTTGACGCAGCTCGCGAACCTGAGGGTCGTCATACGCCAGTAACTGCTCCAGGCGTGCGTCATCGACGTCGCTGTGTGCCGCGCGCCATTGGGTGACGTGCGCGCTCAACGTGGCGTGCTCGTGTTGCAGCGCGTGCAAGCGCTCGTGTTGCGCCTTGATTTGCGCCGCCAACTGGATGAGTTGGCGGTTTGTGTCATGCAGCGCCTCACTGGCGTGCGTGTGACTGGCGCGAGCCTGCTCGATGGCCTGATCGAGCTGCTCTTGCCAGAGGTGGGCACTGGGGTGATCACCCAGCAGGTTTTGCAGGGTATGTGCGCTGGCGTGTTGCTGCGCCGTGACTTCAGCCACGTTGTGTTGCACAGCGTCCCGTTGTTTGAGGCGATTGGCCTGCTGGTCGGTTTCGCGTTCGATCTTCTGGCTGCGGTCCGTGTTTTCTGCCTGTTCTTCGCGCAGTTGCTCGCATTGGGCAAGGCGTTCGGCAATGTGTTGATCGAGGCGCATAAAGCAGGCGGCGCTGTCGTCGCGCAGAGCAGCAAACACCTGAGCAGGCAGCAGGCTGCTAAACGCTGTCAGTTCCTCGTCAAGGCGCTGGGCGTCCGCCTTGAGGTGTAATTGTTGTTCGGCCAATTGTTGCGCCGCCTGTTGGCTGGCTTCGCTATGGCGCTGGATCTCGTGTTGCAGTTGAGCGGCGTCTTTTTGCACGGTGAGCAGGGCGTTTTGGCGCTGCTCGTCTTGCGTGATGCGGTACTGCAACTGTTCAAGACGCTGGGTCAGCCAAGGTTCGCGCCTGGCTGGCAGTTGCGCCTGCCATTGCGGGTAGTGCGGGTGCTGTTCAAGGCTGGGCGCGAGGGCTTGCTGGTCGTCTACCAGTTGTTGATGTTGCAGGCGCAATTCGCGCAATTGGGCATTCAAACCGCTGACGTTGTCGCGCAATTGATCAAGGGTTTTTTTGAGTGCCTCCACAGCCTCACGGGCTTTGGCTTCTTCCTCTTCATCGTGACGTGTCAGGCTCTGCAACAGCGCTTGGGGCTGGTGATAGGGGTGTTCGTGGCTGCCACACACTGGGCACGGCTGATCATCTTGCAACTGTTCGCGCAGTTCTTCGACGCTGGCAGTGCGGGCCAGGCGCTGGCGCTCAAGCAGTTGGCGGGTGATGTGCAGCGCCTGCTCGGCGCTCTCGTAGTGTTTTTTGGTCTCCGTGCCTTGTTCGATCCGTTGCTCGCGCTCGGTTTGCAAGGCTTGCAACTTGCTCTGAAGTGCCTGCAAACGGGTATCCAGCGCCTGCTGGCTGTGGCACAAGCGCTGTAAGTCTTCGACGTCGCGCTGTTGCTGGCGATTGTCTTTGAGCAGGCTGCCCAATGTGTGGATTTGTTCGTTGAGCGCCTGCGGCTCGGCCACGGCTTCCTGGAACAGAATCTCCAGGCTGTCACGCAGTTGCGTGATCTGTTGCGCGGCCTGCAAGGCGCGTTGCTCAAGGGCGGGCAGTTCCTGGCGCCCGGTGCTCAGGGTATTGCTTAAACGCACTAACTGTTGCAAACGGGGGCGATACGCATCCCACGCATTGGCCAGAGGCGCCAGTTCAGCGCTGTGCTCAAGCTGTTGCGCAATCAGGGCCAGCTGTTCGGCGCTGTGCTGATGGCGCTCGAGCAGCGTATTCAAGGCCTGTTGGCCGGTTTCACAGGCTTGTTCGGCTTGTTGCGCAAGGGTGCGTTGTTTGTCCAGTTCCGCGTTGAGTCGCTGAAGGTTGGCCTGTTCCACATGCGCCTGTTTGAGTCGCGGCGCGCTGTCCTGTTGCTGGGTTTGCGCCTGGTTGGCCGCCAGGCGTGCGCTGTCTAGCGTCTGTTCAAGCTGCAACTGCTGTGCGTGAAGCGTCGCGTGCTGGTGTTCCTGCGCGGCCATCTGCTCAGCCATTGGGCTGAGTTGTGTGTCCAGCGCTGCCAACTGTGCGAACTGATGGCGTTGCGGCGCCAATTGCTCCAGCAGGTCAAGGGTCTGGCGCGGCTCGTCTTGGGCCGCCCATTGGGTTTGTGCCTGTTGCAGTTGCTCGGCTGCGCTCTGTTGCTGATCGCGCAGCTCGCGCAAGGTGGCAAGCCACGCGTGCTGCTGCTCCAGTTGCTTGAGCTGTTGTTGCCGGGCCTTGAGCTGTTGTTGCGAGTGATTGAACTGTTGATCCAGTTCGGCGCGCGCTTGCGGCGCCAGCGGGGTGATCCCGACCGCCTGATCCTCAAGCTGCTTGTGCACCTCTTTGGCCTCTTTGGCCTTGTCGAAAGCACGTTTGCCCAGGCGGGTGTAGAGCGCGGTATCAGTGAGTTTTTCCAGCAGTTCACTGCGTTCGTTGTCGTCCGCTTTAAGGAAGGCGCTGAACTCGCTCTGCGCCAGCATCACGGCGCGTGTGAACTGCTCGAAGTTCAAGCCCAGTCGTGCTTCGAGCTGAACTTTGTAATCACCCTTTTGGCTGGCCAGCAACTGGTCGCTGTCCAGGTCACGCAAGCTTTGACGACTGGCTTGCAGTTTGCCCGTGGCCTTTTCGCGGGCGCGGTTGGCCTCCCAGCGGGCGCGATAGCGACGCCCGTCGATGCCGATAAAATCGACTTCGGCATACCCTTCGCCCGTGCCCCGGCGCAGTAAGGTACGCGGGTCGCCGGTGGCGATCTCGCCATCGAGGTCGGGCACTTTGGCATCGCGGCCGGTGTTGTTCAGGCGCGGGACGGCACCAAACAAGGCCAGGCACAACGCGTCGAGCAAGGTGCTTTTACCGGCGCCCGTGGGGCCGGTGATGGCGAACAGACCTGCACTGGCCAAAGGTTCGGCGGTGAAGTCCAGCTCAAAGGGACCGGCCAGCGAGGCCAGGTTTTTCAGGCGGATGGCGAGGATTTTCATGGTTGTTCGCCCTCCAGCTGGACTTCTTGCAAGAGCACGGCAAAGTCCTTGAGCGTTTGTTCGCAGGCCTGGCTGGCGTAATGGTCTTGCCAGGCGCGGCTGAACAGCTCTTGTGGGGTCAATTGGTCAAGCTCGATCAGACGCGTACTGTCGTCATCGTTGGCGCGGCTGCCGCTGCCTGCGTATTCGGCGCTGATGCGAACCAGACGCACGGCTTTGCCTTGCAGCGCGGTTTCGATTTGCTGGCGCAGGTCGGGCTGCGGTTCATCAAGCACCACGCGCACTTCAAGCCACGGTTGACGCTGTGTGTCGGCCAGCAGGTCAACTTCGGGCAATTGGCTTACATGGGTAAGAATCTCGGCCAGCGCTGCCGGACCGATGCGTTGCAGGTTAACGGCGCGCGGGATCAGCCGTGGTTCGACGCTGACCAGTGTTTCGCCGTCCAGTGTCACGTCAAGAATTTGATGCGCGTAGCTGATTTCCGAAAAGGACAGGGGGATGGGTGAGCCGCAGTAGCGAATGCGTTCTTCAGCGTTGACCCGTTGCGGCTTGTGCAAATGGCCAAGCGCCACGTAACTGATGCTCGGGCCGAACAGGCTGGCGGGCAAGGCTTCGGCATTGCCAATAATCAGGCTGCGCTCTGAATCTTCAGACACCGAACCCCCGGCCATGTGAGCGTGGCTAATGGCGATCAGCGCTTGACCAGGGACGCGTTTGGCGTTGGCCGCCTCGATCAGCCATTCATGGACTTGGCCAATGCCCCGCAGATAATCGTCGCCCAAGTGTGCGCCCGTGACTTCGGCGGGCCTCAAAAAGGGCAATGCCAGGCACCACGCGGCGATTTTGCCGCTCGCATCGGGCAAAGGAATCAGCAGGCGCTCAGCGTCGAGTTGACCCTCATCGAGCCAGAGCACCCGGCCAAGCGCGTGAGTGCGCAGGCGCCGCATCAAGGGCGCGGGCAACTCGATGCGCGAGCCGGAGTCGTGATTGCCGGCGATCATCACGATGGTCAGCTTGGGTTGTTGTTCGTGGGCGCTGACAATGAAGTCGTAGAGGCGCTCTTGCGCTTTGACCGGCGGGTTGACGGTGTCGAAGATGTCGCCGGCAATCAGCAGCACATCGGGCTGCTCGCTGGCCAGTTGGGCCAATAGCCAATTGAGAAAGCAGGCGTGTTCGAAGTCGCGTTCCTGGCCGTGGAGGTTTTGCCCCAAGTGCCAGTCAGAAGTGTGAAACAGGCGCATAACAGAATCCGGTTAGAAAAGGGGGTCAGCGGTATTGACCACACCTTGAAATTATTTGGGGTAAAGCGGCGGCAGGCTGCTCGGCTCGCTGGCCAGGTCCTGTTCGCGTTCGGTCGCAGGAATGCTGCGAATCGCTTTCCACAGTTCTTCGCCTTGCCAGTGCTGGCCGGTTTCGCTGTAGAGCGCGCCATTGAGGCCGTCCAGCGCATCACTCAACAGCACAAAACGCGCGGCCATGTCGGCCAGTGTCTCGGGTTGTTGGCGTGCCCAGGCATCCAATGCCTGACGGGTTGCCTGCGGGTCATTGGCCAGGCACGCGCGTTTGAGGTCATCCAGTAACGTGCGCGGGCTTGGCCCGGTTTGCGCCGCGCGCAAAATGGCCGGTTGCCGGCGGGCACGCCACCAAAGCCCAAAGCCGATCAACGTGGTGCTGGCCAACACCAGGGTGCTGAGCTGCCATAGCCACAACGGTGAGTCATCGCTCAAGGTCTGCGGGGTGTTATGGCTGGGGGTATCGACGGCAAGCTCCGGGTTTGCCGCGACTTGCAAGGTGCGCGCCGGTAGATAACTGCGCTCTAGCCGGTCTTCGTGGGTGTTCCACCACACCACTTCGACGGCGGGCAACTCAACCTGGCCCACGCGGGTGGGCACCAGTGCTTCGCGCTCTTCGCGGCTGCCGATCAGGCCGTTTTCAGTGACTTGATTGCTCAGTTGTGGCAGGGCGGGGTAGCGCCGCAAGCCGTTGACGTCGGTGGTGGTCAGCGCAGGCAATTGTGCACTGGACAGACCTTCGGCTTTTAGCGTCAAAGTGCGCGTCAGCGAGTCACCGACCCTGCAATGGTCTGGCTCGGGGTTCCAGGTTTCGCTGACGCTGAGGCTGCGCGCCGGCAACCAGGCCGCATTGGTCGGGTAATCCTCTGGCTTGGGCTTGACGTTCAGCGGAATGTCGGAAGAGGTGACGTGCACCAGTTTTCCGGGCTTTGGCCCAAGCGGGGCGGGAGCGGTCGATTGCTGGCTGTCGACTTGCGTGGCGCTGAAGGTTTGGGCCGGGATGTTTAGCTCACCGCTGTGCTGCGGGTAGATACCGTATCGGGTTTCGATCACGCCATGGCGCACGCCATTGATGAGTTTTTCGTAGGTACGCGACTCGCCCAGTTGCTCAACAAGGGCATCGCTCAGGTGCAGGGGCGTGAGGCTGCTGTCGTCGTACAGCGCCACCGAGTGATAAATGCGCAAGGTCAAAATGGCTTGCGCCTGGACGTACACGCTCGGCTGGTCGAGGCTGGACTCGATAAAAACCGGGGCCAGTTGCGCTTCACTGGTCTCACTTTGCGTGACATTCAGGCTGATGGGCTGGCTGCGGTAATCGCCCACTTGCAGCGGAGGAATGATCACCGTGCCGGTTTGCTTGGGCTGCAGGGTGATGATCCAGCGGGTATTGGCTTTGTTGGTGTCACTGAGGTTGGTCAGTTGATTGACTTGCCGCGTACCACGCACCTCAAACAGCGCGTTGAGGGGGGAGAGGTCGGGTTTGCCAAACAGCGTGGCGTCGGTGGACTCCAGTGTCAGCTCGACGGTTTCACCCGAATTGAGTTGGTCGCGATCAACACGGGCGACCAGCCCCGCGGCGTAGGCAGGCAGGGCCGAACAACACAGCAAAAGTAAAAAGGCGCAAAGGCGGTTCATTGGGGCGTGTCCTGATGTTGCTGCTGTTCGTACCAAAATTTGCGTCGCAACAGTTCACTGGGGTTGTCGGGGATCTGTTTAAGCCATTGCTCAAGCGCCTGACGGTGTTCTTCGTCGATTGACGGCGTCACAGGCGCGGCTGGCCCGGTGTCGGGTTCGGTGCCGGGCGGGCCAGACGTGGCCGGTGTGCCCTCAGGGGGGGTGGCTTCGTGCAGGTTGGCCTCACCGGCAGGCACGTCCTCTTGCTGGTTTTTCACCGCCGCCCCGGCGTTGGTCGCGGTGTTGCTGCTGACCGCGGTGTCGGATGCGGGTGGTTCGGCGCCGGGTTCGGGTTCTTTTTCGGGCGTGACGGGAGGCACGTCGTGTTTTTGTGCCAGCAACGACTCGATCAACGCCTTGTTTTGTGCGGCGGCTGACAAATCGGGTTGTAACTCCAGCGCTTGTTCGTAGGCATCGATGGCGGCTTCCAGCTCGCCACTCATGGCCAGTGCATTGCCACGATTGTAGTGGGCGCTGGCACTGTTGACTTCAGCAAAGCGCAAGGCAGCCGCAGCGTAGTCACCCGCCTGATACAACGCTAAACCTTGCCACATAGGGTCTTTGAAGTGTTCGACGGCTTGCAGGGGTTTTTTCTGCTCCAGCAGGCGCTGGCCCTGTTGGTCTGCGCGCAACCACAGGTCGGTGAAACTGAAGGCATAGCCGGGCTGCGGCAGCATAAACAACAACGGCAGACAGAACAGCCAGCCGCGGCGACCGGCACAGGCAGCCAGCAGCAACAGGGGCAGGAGTAGCCAGTAACCTTGGTCGGCCCACGTATCCAGACGTTGGGTCTGGCCGTTGTCGCGCAGGTGCTGCGGGCCGTCCAGCAGGCCAAGCCCGCGCAGGTCGTTGTCATCCAGCCGGGCCTGGCGGTAGCGCCCGCCGACATCCATCGCAAACGCGCGCAGGCCGGGACTGTCGAGGCGCGGCAGGAGGATCGCGCCCTGATTGTCCTTGAGCAACTGCCCGTTTTCGTCGACCACTGGCGCGCCTTCGCGGCTGCCGACGCCGAGCATCAGTAGTTGCGCGGTGTGGCTGCCCAATGCCTGGCGGATGCCTTCACGTTCCTGCTCGCTGAGGGATGAGCCAATCAGCAATAAGCGGCCCTGACCCAGCGCACCCTGATTGAGTAATTCAAGGGCTTTGACCACCGCGAGATCGGCGCGATGACCCGGTTGCGGCATGATCGAGGGTTTCAGGGCTTCGAGCAGATTGCGGCTGGTGGCCAGGTCGTCCGACAAGGGCACCAGCGTGTGGGCGCTACCGGCGTAGACAATGACCGCGGTTTGCGCGTCGTTACGGCTTTGCAGCAGGTCGTAGAGCTTGCGCCGCGCTTGCTCCAGACGATTGGGCGAGCTGTCGGTCGCCAGCATGTCGGGGGTCAGTTCGAGCATCACCACCAGCGGATCGGCGGGCTTTTGCGTGGATTGTTCCACCCGCTGCCAACTGGGCCCGAGCAAGGCCAGCAGGGCCAGCAGCCAGGCCAGCCCGAGGGCGATCCAGGGCAATTTGCTGTCGCGGCCATTGCCGCCACTCAGCAGCACGGGTTGGAACGCTGCGGGCAGAATCATCTGCCAGCGGCCTGCGCGTTTTTGACGGTGCCACAGCTTCCACAGCAGCCAGCAGAGCAGCGGCAGGGCCAGTAGCCATTCGGGGCGAAACCAGTGCGGCCAGAGCGCGCTCATCGACGCCTCCGCAAGCGCAGTCGCTTGAGACGTTCACGCCAGTCAGGAGGGGGTTGCAGAAAGTGCTCCTTGCTCAGCCAGCGTTGCATCAAGGTATTGGGCCACAGCTCGCGGATGACCAGCAGCGCGCTGAGCAGCAGGGCGCAAGCCAGTGGCCAGCTGTAGAGCGCCTGCGCCGGGCGCGCTTGTGTGGGTTGTTGGGCGACGGGTTCAAGTTGGTCGAGGGTGTCTTTGATCGCCGCCAGTTCTTTGCCATCGCGGGCGCGAAAGTATTGGCCACCGGTCAAGGTGGCGATTTCTTGCAGTGCAGGCTCATCCAGGTCGACCCCCGGATTGATCCCGAACAGGCCCTGGGCGCTGTTTTCTTCAGGGTCGGCGCCGATGCCGATCGGGTAGATTTTGACCCCTTCTTCGGCTGCCAGTCGCGCGGCGGTGAGCGGGTCGATTTGCCCGCCATTGTTGGCGCCATCGGTCACCAGAATCAGCACGCGGCTTTGCGCCGGGCGCTGACGCAGGCGTTTTAAGGCCAAGCCAATCGCGTCGCCGATCGCCGTGTTTTTACCGGCAATGCCGATTCGCGCCTCGTCGAGCCATGTACGCACGGTGTGTCGATCGAACGTCAGAGGCGCTTGCAGATACGCCTGACTGCCAAACAGGATCAGACCTACGCGATCACCTTCACGGTTTTCCAGAAAGTCTCCGAGCAGGCTTTTCACCAGGTCAAGGCGTGTCACGTCTTCGTCGTTCCACTGCATGTCCGGGAAATCCATTGAGCCGGACACATCCACGGCGACCAATAAATCACGACCGCTGGCCGCAATGGGTAAGGGCTCGCCCAACCATTGCGGGCGCGCAGCTGCGCTCAGCAGGAGTAACCACAACACGATAAACGGGGTTTGTTGACGCCAGGAAGGCAAGTTGGGGCGAGCTTTGCGTCGTGCCAGTTCTTCAAGATCACTGAGGAAGCTGACCTTGAGTGCAGCCTCGCCACTGTCGGCAGCCGGCAGCAAGACCCGCATCAGCCAAGGTAACGGGAGCAAGGCGAACAGCCACGGCCAGGCGAACTCAAACATGTTTGCGAATCCAGGTTTCAACGGCTTGATTGAGCCCGGCGATGGCTTTGTCGTCGAGTTTGCATTCGGGTTTGTAAGCGCCTTCTACCAGCACCATCCAGCGTGTCAGCCCGGCAGCGGGGCAGCGGTTGTCTAAAAACGCCAGCCATTTACGGCCGTTGAGCGTATGGCTTTGGCTGTAAGGGTAGTGATTGCGGCACAGACGTTTGAGCAGGCCGTTGAGCTGTTGCAGCCAGGCACCTGCGGGTGCGCCATCGTATGGCTTGGGCAAGCGTGCCAGTTCCTCGAGGGCTGCCAGGCGCACCGGGTCCAGAGGCTGCTCGGCGCGGCTTGACTGGCGTTTGGCAGGCAAGTAGCGACGCAACCACCACAAGGCCCAGCCCAGCGCGGGCGCCACAATGAGCAGCAGCCACCAGCCGGGGGCGGGAGGCCAAAAGCCAATCGCAGGAGGCAGGATCAGAGGCTGTAGCTGTTCGAGTTCTTTCATAGGGATTTGCCGGGGCGCTTGGCATTCAGGTATTCGCGCAGTTGCTCGATCATTTCGTTTTGCGTGCTCAGGGGCATGAGCATGACCCTAAGCTTTTGCGCGAGCAGTTCCCAGCGCGCAATTCGGGCTTCGGCCTGAGCACGGTACGCTTGACGTAAATCGTAGTTGAGGGTGTCCAGTTCAAGTTGTGCACCGCGCTCGGCAAAGCGCAGCAGTCCGGCGGCGGGCAGGGCATGGTCCAGCGGGTCGGACAAGGGCAACAGCATCAGGTCGCAATGGCGAGCCAACAGGCTCAGTTGTTGTTCGGCTGCATCGGTGAGTGCCCGCTCGTCACAGATCACAATCACCAGACTGCCGGGGCGCAGCACTTCGCGGGCGCGGATCAACGCCATGCCCAGTGCATCGCGGTCTGATTGAACTTCGGTGTGCAATGACTGGTTGACCCGTACCAGGCGGTTCAGCAGTTGCAGCAAACTCTGCTTGTTGCGCCGGGGTTTGATTTCATAGTGCTCGTGGTCGCCAAATACCAGCCCGCCCACACGGTCGTTATGGCCCAATGCAGCCCAGCCGATCAGGCTGGCGGCTTGTGCGGCCAGCACTGATTTGAACATCAGGCCGGAGCCAAAAAATAATCGCCGGCTTTGTTCGGCCAGGATGAAGATCGGGCGTTCTCGCTCTTCATGGAACATTTTGGTGTGGGGTTCTTGGGTGCGGGCCGTCACGCGCCAGTCGATGGTGCGCACATCGTCCCCGGCCTGATACACCCGCACTTGATCGAAGTCGACGCCGCGACCGCGCAGTTTTGAGTGGTGCAACCCCACCAGCGGGCTGCGCTGGCTGGGGGAGGCAAACAGTTGCACTTCGCGCACCCGGTGGCGCATCTCGATCAATTCGGCGAGGGTGACGCGAATGCCGGGTTCGGCGGGCAGGGGGTTGTTCATCGGTCAGGCAACGGCAACGACGTCGAGGATGCGCTGTACCACGCGGTCTTGGTCAATACCGGCCGCCTCGGCTTCAAACGACAGGATGATGCGGTGGCGCAGTACGTCGAACAGTACGGCCTGGATGTCTTCGGGGCTGACGAAGTCACGCCCGGCCAGCCAGGCGTGGGCCCGCGCGCAGCGATCCAGCGCAATGGAACCGCGCGGGCTGGCGCCGTAAGCGATCCAGTCGGCCATTTCAGGGTCAAATTTACCGGGGGTGCGAGTGGCCATGATCAACTGCACCAGGTATTCCTCCACCGCATCCGCCATGTACAGGCCGAGGATTTCCTTGCGTGCAGCAAAAATGGCTTGCTGACTGACCCGGCGCTCGGGTTTGGTTTCGCCGTTCAGGGCTTCGCCCCGCGCCTGCTGCAAGATGCGCCGCTCGACAGCGGCGTCCGGGAAGCCGATTTTGACGTGCATCAGGAACCGGTCGAGCTGCGCTTCTGGCAGGGGGTAGGTGCCTTCCTGCTCAATCGGGTTTTGCGTGGCCATCACCAAGAACAACGGTGACAGCTCGTAGGTGCTGCGCCCGACGCTGACCTGACGTTCAGCCATGGCCTCCAGCAGGGCCGACTGCACCTTGGCCGGGGCACGGTTGATTTCGTCCGCCAGCACCAGGTTGTGGAAGATGGGGCCTTGCTGAAATACGAAGCTGCCGGTTTCGGGACGATAGATCTCGGTGCCGGTGATGTCGGCAGGCAACAGGTCAGGGGTGAACTGGATGCGATGGAACTGTGCTTCGATGCCTTCTGCCAGCTCTTTGATGGCCTTGGTTTTGGCCAGGCCGGGCGCGCCTTCGACCAGCATGTGGCCGTCAGCCAGCAAGGCGATCAGCAGCCGGTCGATCAGTTTTTCCTGACCGAGAATCTGCGTGGAAAGAAAGGTTCGCAGCGCAAGCAGCGCTTCACGATGTTCCATCGATGACTGTTCCTGAAAAGGACACCGACGGCGTAAACGTTACGCCGGGGCTGGGGGCGTTACTTTAATCCATTGCAGGGCTTTGGGACTAATGGGAGTGGGGCTTTTTATGGAAAAAGCCCAAAACAAGCGGGTTGTTGAGAATGCTGCTTATTTGGAACGGTCCGCTGGTCGTTATTGGTTCTGCGCGAAGTGCTCGGCCAGCAGTGCGGCGAAAGCGTCTCGTGCCGTGTGGCAGCCGGTTTCGTTATGCCAGACCAATACGTTTTGCACCGCGGGCAGCTCAGTGAAGCGGTAGGTACTGAGCGCAGCCCCTGCGCCAAATCGCTCAAGGATGCCCTCGGGGACGATTGCCAGCCCGGCGCCTGCGCCCACACACCCGATAATGCTGCCCCAGTTGGCGTAGTCAACGCGGTTGATGTGCAAGCCGTTATCGTTGAGCCAGTGCTCCAGCGTTGCGCGATATGGGCAGCCTGGCGGCCACATGAACACCGTTTGCTGGCTGATAGCCTGCAAGTCAGGCAAAGGGGGGTGGTTGGGGCCGGTTATCAGTACCAGCGGTTCGTGGTACAGCGCACAGGTGTGGAGTTTTGGATGTTGAACGTCGATGGCCACAATCGCGGCATCAAGGCGGTGATGCTGAATGTCATCGAGCAGTTGCGGCCATTGCCCGGTGATCAGTTCCAGCGTGACGTCGGCGTATCGTTGATGGTATTGAGCCAGTAACGGGGGCAGGCGGCCTGTCGCGCAAGATTCAATGGCGCCAATGCGTAGCTTGCCATTGGGAATGGCATCGGGCTTGACCGCACGTTTGGCTTGATCAACCAGCGACAAAATACGTTCGCAATAGCCAAGGAACAATTCGCCGGCGGGGCTGATGCGTAAACCGCGTCCGGCACGGGTAAACAGCGCCGTGCCCAGTTCACTTTCCAACTGTTTGATGCGCGTGGTGATGTTGGACGGAACGCAGTGTAGTTGCTGGGCGGCCAGCGCAATACTGCCGCACTCTGCCACGGCCTTGATCATCCTGAGTTGGTTTAATTCCAAGGTTCACTCCTAAAGAATTCAGAACTCGCTATCTATCACTTGTGGGTTAACGCATGCCTGACAGAATTTGAGTTCTGCACACACTGGCGCTGACGACACTGTGCGTTGGCGCGTTAAAAGTTAACGGCTGTGTAAGCGAGGTCAATATGAACATCACAACAACAAAAGTCGAGGCGTTGGCGCACACCGTGTTTACCCATGGCGCACTGAATAATGCGTTTTATCAACGCTGGCTCAATGAACGCATGGGCTTTGATGAGGTTGAAATATTTGCCCGTAACTACTGGGCCAGAACTCGGCGCACCGCCACGATGGTGGCGCTGTCACTGTTGCGCGCCAACACCTTGCCCGCGCGGGTCGAGATTGTTAAAAACCTCTACTCGGAACTGGGTGGGGGTGACGTGCACAAGGTGCACAGCGTGCTGTTACGCAGTTACTTGCTGGACGTGTTGAGCCGTTTGGCCGGGCGCCCTTATTCATTGGCCGAACTTGAAGCCGTGCCGGTATTGCCCTCCACACAGTTATTTATTGAAGAGCAGGAGGCGTTATATGCGCCGCACGGGTTGGGGCGTCCCGACAGTTATGTATTGGGTGCCTTGTTGGCGCAAGAATGGCTGGCGTATTCCATGTTGACGCGCTTGTACGAGGGCGCACGTAATTATCAGCACTTGTATACACACAATGATGAGTTTCATGAACAGTGCGAATACTTTCATGTTCATATTGGCGAGGCTGAAAAAGAGCACAAAGTTCAAGCCGTTAAAGCCGCCGCCCTTGAGTGTTGTACTGAGCAAGACCTGGAAGGTCTGAAGGTGGGTTTTAATCGTTTTCTGTCGATCACCGAAAATTATTGGAATGGCATGGCACTTGCCATGTCGGCCTCATCAATGACGGCGGCCCGCGCTTGAAGTGTTCGCCGTCGATCAGGCTTGCCGCCGCCGCAGGGGCAGTGGTGCTGTGCTGGGCCTATTCACCGATAGGCATCCATATCGGTTTGCAAAGTTACAGCCCCGGGCATCTGGCTTTGCTGAGGTTTCTGGTCGCTTCGTTGTTCATGGGCGTTGTAGCGTTGTTTATAGGCATCGGGCTGCCTCGGCGGGTGGACATTCCCTGGCTATTGCTGCTGGGGTTGTTCGCTATTGTTTTTCATCATGTGGCGTTAAACATGGGGCAGCGCTGGGTCAGCCCCGGAGCCTCCAGTGTGCTGGCGCAGTCAACGCCCATTTTCAGCACCCTGATTGCCGCACTCTGGCTCAAAGAGTCTGTCAGCGTGTGGCGTTGGTGTTGGGTGGGCGTGGGGCTTGCGGGCGCTCTGGTGGTCATTTGGGGGGACAAGGGGCTGGGTAGCTTTAAGCCTCAAGGGTTGCTGATCTTGCTTGCGGCGCTGTCGTGGAGTGTGTATTTCACCCTGCAAAAACACTACTCCAGCCGCTACAGTCCCTTGACTATCGTGTGCTACACCATTTGGGCCGGGACCTTGCTGCTGGGTGTGTATGGGCCGGGGCTTGGCCAGGCAGTGATTAATGCACCGTTACGCGTCAATGCAGCCGTGCTGGTGCTGGGGGTATTTCCCAGTGCGCTGGCTTATCTGTTTTGGGCCTATGTGCTGGCGCATACCGACGTCAGCCGCGCGGTGGGCGTGATGTACCTCGTACCGCCGGTCGCCATGCTGATGGCGGCCTTGATGCTGGGCAGCACAGTCACGGCCGGGGTTCTGCTGGGCGCCGCGATTGTATTGACCAGCGTGTTTGCAATGCGCAAAGAGCGCTGACGGCGCCTGTTCATCACGCTGAACGATAGAAGCCCTGAGCGTTATGCCACAGGGCTTTACGTGCCCCCGGTGCCTGACCTGCCGGTTGAAGGCTGATCAGCTCAACTCGCTGACGTAGGTGCCGGTGCCTTTGAGGATGTTGATCAGGGTTTGCTCGACGTCGGCCAGGCACGAAACATCGGTGCCGTGAGTGATTTCCAGATGATCATCGCCATTGAACACATCCGTGTCATCGGCGGCGACTTCGATCAACAGGCGAGTAGGGCTTAGTGTCACTTTCACCCCGTCGAGCGACGAAAACTCGTCATTGAGGGTGATATCCAGTTCATCTTCGTCCGGGTAGCGACTCATCACGAACATGTCATTTGGCGCGCTGATACAACAGAGCATTGCCATGTTGTCTTCTTCTTCATCGCATGGGTTGGCCAGCAAGTGGTCGGTGGTCATTTTCATGGGGCATTCCTGGCGCTGCGCGCGTGTAAAGCAATCAAACCGCGATTTTGCCAGCCTGCGCACTTTTGTGCTGATCTGAATGTCAAAGCAGGGCGTGCGGACGGCCGTGGCCGATCAGTCATTTCGCAGCCTGACAACAGATAAGCAGATTTTTCTGTGGGGATTTATCGTTTCGCAGTGCTAGGGTTGTTCATTCACCGTGCATGAGGTTGCATCCTGATGACCGAATATGTCGCAGCACCGCAAGCAGTGCGCACAGCTCACTCGTTAAGCTGCATCCGGGATAGCTATCTCTAAAGGCACAGTCGGCCAGTCCGGCAGTCGTTTTTGTAGATACCCTTCCTGGAACGTGAATGTGACCCCTGGGTCGCGGCCAGCTTCACCTCCCTGTCATGCTGATGATTCACGGTCAATTGCCAACCGAAGGCCGTGCGCAGCACTGGCAGCTCCCCATGCGGGAATAGCACGCGACGCGTCTCTCAATAACAAGCCCAAGCGGAGTACCACAGATGGCGTTCTTCACCGCAGCCAGCAAGGCCGACTTCCAGCATCAACTGCAAGCGGCACTGGCCCAGCACATCAGTGAACAGGCACTGCCACAAGTGGCGCTGTTTGCTGAACAATTCTTCGGCATCATTTCTCTGGATGAACTCACGCAACGTCGCATGTCCGACCTCGCCGGCTGTACGCTGTCGGCCTGGCGCCTGCTTGAACGTTTCGATCCGACCCAGCCCCAAGTGCGGGTCTACAACCCTGATTATGAGCGCCACGGCTGGCAGTCGACCCACACGGCGGTTGAAGTGCTGCACCACGATTTGCCCTTTCTGGTGGACTCGGTACGCACCGAGCTGAACCGTCGCGGCTACAGCATCCATACCTTGCAAACCACGGTGTTGAGCGTTCGCCGTGGCAGCAAGGGCGAATTGCTGGAGATACTGCCCAAGGGCACGCAGGGCGAAGGTATCTCGCAAGAGTCGCTGATGTATCTGGAGATTGATCGCTGCTCCAATACAGCTGAATTGAATGTGTTGAGCAAAGAACTGGAACAGGTTCTGGGTGAAGTGCGCATCGCGGTGGCCGATTTTGAGCCGATGAAAGCCAAAGTCCAAGAGCTGCTGTCGAGCATTGATAGCTGCCAGTACGCGGTGGCCGAAGATGAAAAAGCCGAGATCAAGAGTTTCCTGCAATGGTTGGTCGGCAACCATTTCACCTTTCTCGGTTATGAAGAATTTGTAGTACGCGACGAAGCGGATGGCGGGCATATCGAATATGACCCGAATTCGTTCCTTGGCCTGACCAAGCTGCTGCGCGCCGGGCTGACCCCTGAAGACCTGCGCATCGAAGATTATGCGGTGAGCTACCTGCGCGAACCGACGTTGCTGTCGTTTGCCAAAGCCGCGCACCCCAGTCGTGTACATCGCCCGGCGTACCCGGATTATGTGTCGATCCGCCAGATCGATGCTGACGGCAACGTCGTGAAGGAATGTCGCTTCATGGGCCTCTACACCTCTTCGGTGTACGGCGAAAGCGTGCGTGAAATCCCGTATATCCGTCGCAAAGTGGCTGAAATAGAGCGTCGTTCGGGTTTCCAGCCCAAGGCACACTTGGGCAAAGAATTGGCGCAGGTAGTCGAAGTCCTGCCGCGCGACGACCTGTTCCAGACCCCGGTCGATGAGCTGTTCAGCACGGTGATGTCAATTGTGCAGATCCAGGAGCGCAACAAGATTCGCGTGTTCCTGCGTAAAGACCCGTATGGCCGTTTCTGCTACTGCCTGGCCTATGTGCCGCGGGATGTCTACTCCACTGAAGTACGGCAGAAAATCCAGCAAGTGCTGATGGACCGCCTGCAAGCATCGGACTGCGAATTCTGGACCTTCTTCTCGGAGTCGGTACTGGCGCGCGTGCAACTGATTCTGCGGGTTGATCCTAAAAACCGGATCGACATTGATCCGCTGTTGCTGGAAAAAGAAGTGATTCAAGCCTGCCGCAGCTGGCAGGACGATTACGCCAGCCTGGTGGTTGAAAGCTTCGGCGAAGCCAATGGCACCAAGGTGCTGACCGATTTCCCGAAAGGTTTCCCGGCAGGTTACCGCGAGCGCTTTGCCGCGCACTCGGCCGTGGTCGACATGCAACACCTGATGAGCCTCAGCGACAAGAACCCGCTGGTCATGAGCTTCTATCAGCCGCTGGGCCAGAGCGCCGGGCAAGAGCTGCACTGCAAGCTGTATCACGCCGATACGCCGTTGGCGCTGTCCGACGTGTTGCCGATTCTGGAAAACCTCGGTTTGCGCGTTCTGGGCGAGTTCCCGTACCGCCTGCGCCACGTCAATGGCCGTGAATTCTGGATCCATGATTTCGCCTTTACCGCGGGCGAAGGCTTGAATCTGGACATTCAGCAGCTCAACGACACGCTGCAAGACGCGTTCGTGCACATCGTGAGTGGCGACGCGGAAAACGATGCGTTCAACCGTCTGGTGCTGACGGCCGGCCTGCCTTGGCGCGATGTAGCGTTGCTGCGGGCCTACGCGCGTTACCTCAAGCAAATCCGCCTGGGTTTCGATCTGGGCTATATCGCCAGCACGTTGAACAACCACACCGACATCGCCCGCGAGCTGACGCGGTTGTTCAAGACGCGCTTCTATCTGGCGCGCAAGCTCACGGGTGAAGACCTTGAAGACAAGCAGCAGCGTCTGGAACAGGCGATTCTGACAGCGCTCGACGACGTTCAAGTGCTCAACGAAGACCGCATCCTGCGTCGCTACCTGGACCTGATCAAGGCCACGTTGCGCACCAACTTCTACCAGCCGGATGCCAACGGTCAAAACCGTTCGTACTTCAGCTTCAAGTTCAATCCGCATTTGATTCCTGAACTGCCCAAGCCGGTGCCGAAGTTCGAAATCTTCGTTTATTCGCCACGGGTTGAAGGTGTGCACCTGCGCTTCGGTAACGTAGCGCGTGGCGGTTTGCGCTGGTCGGACCGTGAAGAAGACTTCCGTACGGAAGTGTTGGGCCTGGTTAAAGCCCAACAGGTGAAGAACTCGGTCATTGTGCCGGTGGGCGCCAAAGGCGGGTTCGTACCGCGTCGCCTGCCTCTGGGCGGCGGTCGGGATGAGGTTCAGGCTGAGGCGATTGCCTGCTACCGGATCTTTATTTCCGGTCTGCTGGACATCACCGACAACTTGAAAGACGGCGCGTTGGTGCCGCCTTTGAACGTGGTTCGCCATGATGACGATGATCCGTACCTGGTGGTGGCAGCCGACAAAGGCACTGCTACGTTCTCCGACATCGCCAACGGCATCGCGATCGACTACGGCTTCTGGCTGGGCGATGCGTTCGCCTCGGGCGGCTCGGCCGGTTATGACCACAAGAAAATGGGCATTACCGCCAAAGGTGCCTGGGTGGGCGTTCAGCGCCACTTTAAAGAGCGCGGGATTAACGTTCAGCAAGACAGCATCAGTGTGGTCGGCGTGGGCGACATGGCCGGTGACGTGTTTGGTAACGGTTTGTTGATGTCCGACAAGCTGCAACTGGTCGCCGCCTTTAACCACCTGCACATCTTTATCGACCCTAACCCGCAGCCGGCCAACAGCTTTGCCGAGCGTCAACGCCTGTTCGACCTGCCGCGTTCGGCCTGGTCAGATTACGACACCAGCATCATGTCGGCAGGCGGCGGGATCTTCTCGCGTAGCGCGAAAAGCATCGCCATCTCGCCTGAGATGAAAGAGCGCTTTGCAATCACTGCCGACAAGTTGACCCCCACCGAATTGCTCAATGCCTTGCTTAAGGCGCCAGTCGATCTGTTGTGGAACGGCGGCATTGGCACTTACGTCAAGGCCAGCAGCGAAAGCCATGCCGATGTAGGCGACAAGGCTAACGATGCGTTGCGCGTCAACGGTAACGAGCTGCGCTGCAAAGTGGTAGGCGAGGGCGGCAACCTGGGCATGACCCAACTGGGGCGTGTTGAGTTCAACCTCAACGGCGGCGGTTCCAACACCGACTTCATCGACAACGCGGGCGGCGTGGACTGTTCTGACCACGAAGTGAATATCAAAATCCTGCTCAATGAAGTGGTGCAGGCGGGCGATATGACCGAGAAGCAGCGCAACCAGCTGCTGGGCAGCATGACTGACGAAGTCGGCGGCCTGGTCTTGGGCAACAACTATAAGCAGACGCAAGCCATCTCGTTGGCAGCGCGACGTGCTTATGAGCGGATCGCTGAATACAAGCGTCTGATGAACGATCTGGAAGCCCGTGGCAAGCTTGACCGTGCCATTGAGTTCCTGCCATCTGAAGAGCAGCTCAACGAGCGCGTTGCAGCGGGCCACGGTCTGACCCGTGCCGAGTTGTCGGTGCTGATCTCGTACAGCAAGATTGATCTCAAGGAGGCGCTGCTCAACTCGCAGGTGCCCGATGATGATTACCTGACCCGTGACATGGAAACGGCGTTCCCGCCGATGCTGGTGAGCAAGTTCGCCGACGCCATGCGCCGTCACCGTTTGAAGCGCGAAATCGTTAGCACCCAGATCGCCAACGATCTGGTCAATCACATGGGCATCACCTTTGTCGAGCGGCTTAAAGAGTCGACCGGCATGAGTGCAGCCAATGTGGCGGGTGCTTATGTGATCGTGCGCGACATTTTCCATCTCCCGCACTGGTTCCGTCAGATCGAAGCGCTGGACTATCAAGTGCCGGCTGAGATTCAGATGGCGCTGATGGATGAGCTGATGCGTCTGGGCCGCCGTGCAACCCGCTGGTTCTTGCGCAGCCGTCGCAATGAACTGGATGCCGCGCGCGATGTAGCGCATTTCGGCCCGCACCTGGCTGCGCTGGGCCTAAAACTCGATGAATTACTGGAAGGCCCGACGCGCGAGGGCTGGCAGACCCGTTACCAGGCTTACGTTGAAGCAGGCGTGCCAGAGCTGTTGGCGCGCATGGTGGCGGGCACTACGCACCTGTACACCCTGCTGCCGATTATCGAGGCATCAGATGTGACCGGGCAAAATGCGGCGGACGTGGCCAAGGCGTATTTCGCCGTGGGCAGTGCGCTGGATTTGACCTGGTACTTGCAGCAGATCAGCAATCTGCCGGTCGAAAACAACTGGCAGGCGCTGGCTCGTGAAGCCTTCCGGGACGATATTGACTGGCAGCAGCGTGCGATTACTGTTTCGGTCTTGCAGATGACGGACGCTGGCGACAGCATCGAGGCGCGTCTGGCGCTGTGGCTTGAGCAAAATCAGTCGATGGTGGAGCGCTGGCGCTCCATGTTGGTGGACTTGCGTGCCGCCACGGGCAATGACTACGCGATGTATGCAGTCGCCAACCGTGAATTGCTCGACCTGGCAATGAGCGGCCAAACCGGTCTTTGATCGCCTGAGTGACAAAACAAAGCCCCGGCTCGGATGAGTCGGGGCTTTATTGTTTGCGGGCTGCGGTGAACTTAGATGCCCATGTTGCCCAAGGTCTGGACGATGTTACGCAAGGTGGTGGCCAAGGTTGGATGGTCAAGTTCGAAGCGTTCTACCGTCAGGTTGACACTGTCGGCAAGGTTGGTGTCTTTGCTTGCAGACTCGAGGTTGAGCTGAGCCTCAATTTTCTGTGCCAGATCGTTAAGGTGGACGCGTTCTTCTTGAGAAAGGGGCGGGTTCTGATCGATTTGCTCGCGCAGGGCGTCGAGTTGTTGTTGCAGTTCGCGGGCAGGCATAGCGTTCATCCTTTATTGAGAGGCTGTTAGATAGACCGTTGTAATGAACAAAAGGTCGATCAAGCGGGTCTTTAGATTAATCCACTGATGCCCGATTGGCATGATCTCCATCACATTCACAGGAAAACACGGTGTTCAGCGCTCTTTGCCCTTAGATACCTGGCAGTGAACAGGGCATTTGTCGGTGCACAAGCCGGTGCTGAACTCAGGATGTTTATTTTAGGGGGCTGTCTGTCTGGCAATTGCCGTTATACTACCGCCCAGAACCAGGGCATAGCGCCCGAGTATTAGTGCTACCAAGGAGTTTTTTGCTATGCGCTGGAATGATCGTCTCGCTCAACTGTGCCTCTTTGCCGGTGTGGCCATGTTGCCATTTGCCGCGCATGCAGCGACTGAAGATGACCCGTGGGAAGGGGTCAATCGTGTCATTTTCAAGTTCAACGACACACTGGATACCTATGCCTTGAAGCCAATTGCCCAAGGCTATCAATTCATCACCCCGCAATTTCTCGAAGATGGCATTCACAACATGTACCGAAATATCGGTGACGTGCGCAACCTGGCCAACGACGTGTTGCAGGTCAAGCCACATGCTGCCGGGGTAGACACCGCGCGCGTGTTGATGAACACCATTATCGGTGTGGGCGGCTTCTTTGATGTTGGCACCAAGATGGGCCTGCAACGCAACGATGAAGACTTCGGCCAGACCCTGGGTCACTGGGGTGTACCAAGCGGCCCATATGTTGTGCTGCCGTTGCTGGGCCCAAGCACCGTGCGTGATGCGGTCGCCATTTACCCGGATACCTACGCCGAACCGTACCGTTACATGAATGACATCCCGGCGCGCAACATGGCGATCGGGATGGACGTGATCGATACGCGCGCCAGCTTGCTGTCGGCAGAAAAACTGATCACCGGTGACAAGTACGTGTTCATTCGCAACGCTTATCTGCAAAACCGTGAATTCAAAGTTAAAGACGGGCAGGTTGAAGACGACTTTTAAGCCGTTTTCACCGTCATTCTAAAAGGCCCTTCGGGGCCTTTTTCAGCTTCTTGACCTCGGTTTTAGTAGCCGTTAGCAGGGTTCTTATAACCTTGGGGAATTTAACCTGTTGAGCGTTGCAGGCCGCTATCGGGCTGAGCTTGAAACCCCCCGCGGATGGGAGTACCGTCTGCGCCTTACACACGCACCTTTGTAGGATTGAGCAATGCTCATTTTGAGTTTAGGGTGTTCAAACCTACATTCAGTCGTTAAGCCTTTTTTATCCGGGCTTATACGCCAACCTCATTCTGGCGCCGTTTGCCCACATGCCAAAAACCAGTGCCACGCTGCTGATCATTGATGACGACGAAGTCGTGCGCGCCAGTTTGGCGGCCTATCTGGAAGACAGCGGATTCAGCATCCTCCAGGCCAGCAACGGCTTGCAGGGCCTTCAGGTGTTTGAGCAAGAGCAGCCAGACCTGATCATCTGTGATCTGCGGATGCCGCAAATGGGTGGCCTGGAACTGATACGCCAGGTGACTCAGCAATCGGCCATAACGCCAGTGATCGTGATTTCTGGCGCGGGCGTCATGAGTGATGTGGTTGAAGCGCTGCGCCTGGGCGCGGCGGATTATTTAATCAAGCCACTCGAAGACCTGGCCGTGCTTGAACATTCCGTTCATCGGGCATTGGACCGGGCCAGATTGCTGCTTGAAAACCAGCGTTATCGCGACAAGCTTGAGTCGACCAATCGCGAACTCGAAGCCAGCTTGCACTTGTTACAAGAAGATCAGAACGCCGGTCGCCAAGTTCAGATGAACATGCTGCCGCCCAGCCCCTGGTCGATCGATGCGTTCGATTTTGCGCATCAGATCATTCCTTCCTTGTATTTATCAGGCGATTTTGTCGATTACTTCCGGGTTGACGAGCGGCGAGTTGCCTTTTATCTGGCAGATGTTTCGGGACATGGTGCTTCTTCTGCCTTTGTCACCGTGCTGCTCAAGTTCATGACCACGCGTTTGTTGTTTGAGTCCAAACGCAACGGCACATTGCCGGAGTTCAAGCCGTCAGAGGTGCTGGGGCATATCAATCGCGGGCTAATCAACTGCAAGCTCGGCAAGCATGTGACCATGGTTGGCGGCGTCATTGATGAAGAGACCGGCACGCTCACCTATAGCATTGGCGGGCACCTGCCGTTGCCGGTGCTCTACACGCCCGACAGCGTTGCATACTTGCAAGGTCGCGGATTGCCAGTAGGCTTGTTCAATGAGGCTACGTATGAAGATCATGTAATGACATTGCCGCACGTCTTCAGCCTTACGCTGATGTCGGACGGCATTTTGGATCTTTTGACCGAGCAGACGCTCAAAGAGAAAGAAGCCGCTTTGCCTCAATTGGTAAAAGCAGCGGGTGGCAGCCTGGACGGCCTGCGCCAAGTGTTTGGTTTAGCTACGCTCGGGGAGATGCCGGATGATATCGCCTTGTTAGTGTTAAGCAGGAATCTTAAATGAGTACCGGTAGAATTCAGTTCGCCGAACAGGATGGCACCTTCGTCCTGAAGTTTGTGGGTGAAGTGCGCCTGACCTTGTGTTCAGCACTGGACGCAACCATCGAGAGGATCTTCACGGCGCTGAACTTTTCGGCCATCGTGATCGACCTGACCGAGACGCGCAGCATCGACAGCACCACGCTGGGTTTATTGGCGAAACTGTCCATTTTGTCTCGCCAGAAAGTGGGCTTGTTACCGACAGTGGTGACCACTCACGAAGACATCACGCGGCTGTTGCAATCTATGGGTTTCGATCAGGTTTTCAATATCATTGAAACGCCCTTGCCGTGCCCTAACTGCCTGACAGATCTGCCTTCGCAGGACCAGTCTGAAGAGATTGTGAAAGTCAAAGTGCTCGAAGCACACAAAATATTGATGAGCCTTAACGATACCAATCGCGAAGCGTTCCATGATTTGGTCAATGCCCTCGAGCGACATTGATGCACGTGCGCAAAAAAAGGAGCCGTCCAGTGCAGGAGCGGCTCCTTTTTTGTATCTAATCGTTTATCGGCCTTCCAGCAACTCACCTGCTTGATCAAGCAGCGCCAGTGGGTCTTGGGCTTTGTGAATATCCACAGACAACAACTGGCGGAAACGACGGGCGCCAGGAAAGCCTTGGCCCAATCCTAAAATGTGTCGAGTGATGTGATGCATCGCACCACCTGCGCCGATATGCTCGGCGATGTAGGGTCGCAGCAAGGCTAATGCTTGAGCGCGGGTCACGACGGGCTGTGTGCAACCAAACAGTTTTTGATCGACCTCGGCCAGAATGTACGGGTTGTGATAAGCCTCGCGTCCCAGCATCACGCCGTCAAAGACCTGCAAATGATCGATGCACTGATCAAGTGTCTTTATCCCGCCGTTGAGAATGATCTCCAGGTCAGGGAAGTCGGTCTTCAACTGCGCCGGCACGTCGTAGCGCAACGGTGGAATATCGCGATTCTCTTTAGGCGAAAGTCCTTCAAGAATGGCGATGCGGGCATGCACTGTAAAACTGTTGCAACCCGCTTCGCGCACAGTTGCGACGAAATCACACAGCTGGGCATAACTATCGCGTCCGTTAATCCCGATACGGTGTTTAACCGTTACAGGGATAGACACAGCGTCGCGCATCGCCTTCACGCAATCGGCCACCAGCGCAGGATGCGCCATCAAACATGCGCCAATCATATTGTTTTGCACCCGATCACTTGGGCATCCGACGTTAAGATTGACCTCGTCATAACCTGCTTCTTGCGCCAAACGTGCACACGCCGCCAAATCGGTGGCAGTACTGCCGCCGAGTTGCAAAGCCAGTGGATGCTCAGACACGTCGTGACGTAAAAACCGCTCCGCATCGCCATGCAGGAGCGCGCCAGTGGTCACCATTTCGGTATAAAGAAGAGCGTTTTTAGACAGCAGTCGCAAGAAGAAACGACAGTGACGATCTGTCCAATCCATCATAGGTGCCACGCTAAAGCGCCTGGACACCGTAGAGCCTGTGTTTACGTGGGGTGTAGCTGAATTCTGTACCATTTTGCTCTACGTGTTTTAAGCGTGTTTTAGGGGGTTTTAGGGCGTTTTTCAGGGCTCGCGAGTACGATGTACCACTTTAAAACTGGCGCGTAGCACTTTCCCATGGCAACTCGTGATGGCAAGAAAAAGGGCGAGTAGGGCTGTTACCCGTTCCGCGCAGATCCGCATTTGACGCGACAGAGCGCAAGTCTACCAAGAGAGCACGCCTTCGTCCGTAAACAGGCTGCTCATGCGAGGGTTAGCACGCGTGAAAATGAGCCGATTACGCTCATCTCCGAAGTGAGAGGCATTGCCTCGAGCAGTCCCACTGTGCTTGGGCTTACTCAGTGGCATCAAACGCATCATGGTATTTGACTGTTCCCGTAGGTAGTTCGCCCTCAAAGGTGATCGCTTGGAGGTTCTTTTGAGTAACACATGGAAGTTCAAGCCCGGGGCAGGTTTTGAATCCTGAGCGAGCCTAGCAGTCAGGATTACCCTGCTGGACACAGCCTGCACTGCCAATGCGTTGCAATTGAGTCAGCGCAGCGTTCATCGGGCCTGAACCGATACAGTTTTCTTGTCGATCGGGTCGTACCGAGAGAGGTCCGGGGCGGTACCTGTGGATGTCACCCAAAGAGAGGGTGACTGGAGAAACCACCACATGCCCGACGAGTGCGTCGTCCTCAAAGCAGCCTGGGAGATGCTCAACTGACCGTTGCGGTGCAGCGCGTTCGCACGGTGTTGCTCTGTATGACTGGAGTTTTTGAGCATCTTGGCAGAACAGGCTATTGCTCTTGGTTTCGGTTGTGGCTGGCGCGCAGGTTATGTCTGGTACTTGGCCTTTAGCCTGGGATGAACTTTTAAGTGGTCGTCTGCGGGCCATTCCCACTGGCTGTCCAATTCTTCTGCAACAGCTTCGTAAGGCAAGCCGGGATGCAGGGCGCAATGGGTTTGCTTGGGTTCGAAAAACAATGTGGGCTGTTCCAGGGCTGTATCAGCCTGGGTAATCAGTGAAAGAGCTTCTTCAATTCCTGCAACGTTGATGGCGTTGTCTTTACCTGCCTGGACGAACTTCAACAGAAATGTCACTTCAGCGTTCCTTGTCTATTGGAACCTCACTAAGAGGTGCCATGTTAATGACAGCTCTTAGCGTAGTCTCTTAGCGGAAGGTCTGTAGTGCCACTCGGTGAAAGTCGAAGGGTTTAACTGCCTTTAGCGGTCACGATAGTGGCGACCAAGCGCGGCTGGCAGTTGAGATAGGCCGAGGACTGTAGCCAGCGCTGGTCGGGATACCAGGCAAACATGAACTGACCGTCCTTGAGTTTGTCTACCACTTGGCGCGCCACTTGCGGGCGTACGGCAGGGCAGCCCTGGCTGCGGCCGATACGGCCTTGGCGCTGGCTCCAGAGCGGGTTCACGTAGCTGGCCGCGTGTATCACGATGTCACGCTCACGGGCTCGATCATTGATACCAGGCTCCAGGCCGTCCATGCGCAAGGAGTAGCCATGCGCGCCTTTGTAGCTTTCCTGGGTACGGAACAGGCCCAGGCTAGACTGAAAGCTGCCTTCGTTATTGGAGAATTGAGTGGCGAAGTTTTCACCGGAATTTTGCCCGTGGGCAACCAGATCGCGCAGTACCAGCGTTTTTTTGCGCAGATCGAATATCCACAGGCGGCGTGCTGTCGAGGGCTGGGAGTAGTCGATCACAGCCAGGTGTTGAGCTTGACTGGCGCCGTTGTTGACCGCGCATTGCATCGCACTGAGGGCACTTTTTAGTGCTTGGGGATTGAGTTCTGGTGCTGCCTGGGCGAGGCTGTTGAACAATACCGGTTTAGAGGGGCTGGAGGCGAACACGGGACTACAGAGTGTGCCCAGAGTCGCAGCGGCCAGACAAAGCCGACGCAAAAAAATCAGCATAAGTTGAATATTCTCACTGTTGAATGGGCTCCTGACGCTTCGCGGGTAACGCGCAACGACTGTATAAAAGGCTGGCCTGAGTGCGACGGGTGATACGGTGCCCCATCTACCGGATGGCCATGGATTGGAGTAAAGCAGTTGATCAAAAAACACGCATGTTACTTGAGCCTTGCCTTGCTTGTAGCGCCATTGGTCGCGCTGGCGGATGAAGTGCCGGTTGATCCCGTCACGTTGCTGCAAGTGGCGCCCGCAGAACTGTCCAAGGTTTGCCCGCAGTTGGCACCGCGCCTGACAGCCTCCACTCAGCAACTGTTGCAGGGGTTTTACCAGGGCCAGAGTTATCAGCCGGTGTGGTCGGTCAACGGTCGCCTTTCTGCCTTGCAGGCCGCGTTGCCCCAGCTTGCGGATGATGGCCTTGACCCCGCGCACTACGCCTTGCCCAAAAACGAGGGCATGTGTGCCGACATCGACATCAGCCTGCACTACCTGCAAGCCCTGCACGACTTGCATTACGGTCGTCTGAACCAGTCGCGCTTCGAGCCGGTGTGGCACTCCAACGACGTTATGCCGGACCGCCAGGCGGCACTTCTTGCCCTCGCGGTGCCGGGTGTGCAGGACGTCGCCGGTGCATTTGATCAGGCACGCCCAGCGCTTGAGCGTTATCAAAACTTGCGCAAGGTCTATGCACGTTTGCGCCAACAACCCTTGCCGACGTGGCCGGTCGTGGGCAGTGGCCCCCTGCTTAAACCCGGCATGCAGGATGCGCGGGTGCCGGTGTTGGCGCAGCGCATGCTCAGCGAAGGCTATTTAAGCGCATTACCCAAAGTGAGTAACAACACCTACTCGCCTGAGTTGGCCGCTGCGGTGAAGAGTTTTCAACTTGATCATTCGCTGCAAGCCGATGGGGTCATCGGGCCGGGCACCTTGAAAGAGATGAACGTCAGCCCACAGATGCGGCGTGATCAGTTGCGTATCAACCTGGAGCGTTTTCGCTGGATGGCGCACGATTTCGAACCCACCAGTTTGTTGGTCAATGTGCCCGCGGCGCTGCTGATGGTCTATCAGAATGGGGTGCCGGTTTGGCAGACCCGAACGCAGGTGGGCAGGGCGGATCGACAAACACCCTTGTTGAAATCGCGCGTCACGCGGTTGACGCTGAACCCCACATGGACCATTCCGCCGACCATTTTCAAACAGGACAAACTCCCGCAAATCCGCCGTGATCAGTCGTATCTGGCCCGCCATGATTTGCAAGTGCTCGACAGCAACGGGCAAGTGCTGGCCGCTCAGGATGTCAACTGGGATCGCCCCGGCAATATCTTGTTGCGCCAGGGGGCAGGCCCGCGCAATCCGCTGGGCAAAATTGTGGTGCGCTTCCCTAACCCGTTCTCGGTGTATTTGCATGACACACCGAGCCAGGCACTGTTCAGTAAAGGCCCACGCGCCTTCAGTTCGGGTTGCGTGCGGGTTGAGTCGGCGTTTGAATTGCGTGACTGGCTGGTCAATCCTGCGGAAAAAGCCCGCACCGAAGAACTGCTCAGTACCGGCCGCACCCATGAGTTTCGACTGGCACAACCCGTGCCCATCTTGATGACCTACTGGACCGCACAAGCCGACAAGGACGGTAAAGTGTCCTTCGCCCCGGACATCTATGACCACGATCCAGCGCTGATTGCGGCGCTTGTCAGCAAGTCCCCAGCCCCGTAGTCAGGGTTCGCCTATGTACCGGGGTGGCAGGCACCCCGGATTTGAATCACTCAAGTCCCTTGGCGCGCTTCAATTCACTTTTTTCTGATGATCGACTCTGGAGATACCCGCATGAACGGTTGGCCGGATTCACGCTTTATTGAATTGGCAGGTATTAGCGCGCCGATCATTCAAGCACCGATGTTGGGGGCGGGCGCCGATCTCATGATCGGCGTGGCGCAGGCAGGTGGGTTGGGGTCTCTGGCGTGTGCCACGCTGACGTTGGACTCGATTCGTGCCGAGGTTGCAGCTTTTCGTGAGGCGTGCGATCAACCCCTGAACCTCAACTTCTTTTGCCACCCGTCACCCGCCCATGATGAAGGTCGTGCCCAGCAGTGGAAGTCGCTGTTCAAGGCGTACTACCAAGAATTGGGTGTCGATTATGATGCGCCTACTCCCGTGTCAAGCCGTGCACCGTTTGACGAGGCGACGTGCGCGCTGGTCGAAGAGTTACGCCCGCAAGTGGTGAGTTTTCATTTCGGTTTACCGGCCCCGCAGCTCTTGGCACGGGTTAAAGCCTGTGGGGCAAAAGTGCTGAGTTCGGCCACCACGGTGCAGGAGGCGATATGGTTGGAGCGCCACGGCTGCGACGCAATTATTGCGATGGGCTACGAAGCCGGTGGCCACCGGGCGATGTTCTTGAGTGATGAGCTGAGCACGCAAATCGGTACGTTCGCCTTGGTGCCGCAGATCGTTGACGCGGTGGGTGTGCCTGTCATTGCCGCAGGCGGGATTGCTGATGCCAGGGGCATCGCAGCCGCGTTTGCGTTAGGCGCCAGTGCCGTACAAATCGGTACGGCGTATCTGTTTTGCCCGCAGGCCAAGTTGACGCAACCGCATCGCCGCGCCCTGCGCGAAGCCAGTGGCAGCCAAACGGCGCTGACCAATCTGTTTACCGGGCGCCCGGCGCGCGGGATCGTCAATCGGGTGATGCGCGAACTGGGCCCGATCAACCCTCAGGCGCCGGCCTTTCCGTTGGCCGGCGGGGTGTTGTTGGCGCTCAAAGCCAAAACCGAACCCCACGGTTCAGGCGACTTCATTAACCTGTGGGCGGGCCAGGGCTTTACGTTAAGCCCAGGGCGTACTGCCGAGCTGTCCTCTTATGAGCTGACACGCACATTGATCGATGCGTATGCCGCACGCCGCCCAGCCTAAGGCCGAGTGTTTTGTTCGCTAACACGCCAAAGGCGCTGGCGCACTGGCACCTGCGTCTTTGGTATGAGCTGGATCAGGCGCGTTGCCGCGCCAGGGTCATGGCGGTGTCTTCGATCATGTCTTCCTGACCGCCGACCATGCCGCGACGGCCCATCTCCACCAGGATCTCGCGCGCGGGCACGCCGTATTTCTGTTCGGCACGCTTGGCAAACAGCAAGAACGAACCGTAAACCCCGGCATAACCCATCGTCAGGGCATCGCGGTCGCTGCGGATCGGGAAGTCCATGATAGGCACCACCAGATCTTCGGCTACGTCCTGAATACCAAACACACTGACTCCGGTTTCGATGCCCATGCGCTCACACACGGCGATCAGGATCTCCATCGGCGTATTGCCAGCCCCTGCGCCCAACCCCGCAGCGGCTGCATCGATGCGTGTCGCACCTGCTGCAATAGCCGCAATGGAGTTGGACACGCCCATCGACAAATTGTGATGGCCGTGAAAACCGATCTCCGTGTCCGGGTGCAGCGCCGCGCGCAGGGCACTCACGCGTGCCTGAATGTCGTGGGGCAGCATGTAACCCGCAGAATCGGTGAGGTAAACGCAATTGGCGCCGTAGCTTTCCATCAGCTTGCCTTGCTTGACCAGCCCTTCGGCACTGTTCATGTGCGCCATCATCAAGAAGCCCACAGTGTCCATGCCCAGGGTTCGGGCGTATTCAATGTGCTGCTGTGAGACATCTGCCTCCGTGCAATGGGTGGCCACCCGAATCGTGTGGACGCCCAGCTCAAAGGCCATTTGCAGGTGGTCCACCGTACCAATCCCCGGTAGCAGCAGCGCGGACACTTTGGCCTGCGTCATCAGCGGGATCACGGCTGACAGGTACTGTTCATCGGTGTGTGCCGGGAAGCCGTAATTCACCGAACTGCCTCCCAAACCATCGCCGTGCGTGACTTCAATCAAGGGCACGCCCGCGGTATCAAGGCCGCAGGCAATGTCCTGCATTTGTTGCAGGCTGATCTGGTGACGTTTGGGGTGCATGCCGTCGCGCAGGCACATGTCGTGCACGGTGATTCTTTTACCGCGTAGGTCCATGGTCGACTCCTTAAGCGAGGGCAGGTTGTGAGGCGCTGGCGCTGAGTTGCCGTTCGCCGTTGAGGATTTCCTCGGCGAACATTTCAGCGGTACGTGCCGCCGCGGCGGTCATGATGTCGAGGTTGCCAGCGTACGTGGGCAGGTAGTCGCCCAGGCCCTCGACCTCCATGAAAATCGAGACCCGGTTGCCGTCAAATACCGGGCCGTTAACCAGTTTGTAGCCCGGCACGTAGCGCTGAACCTGTTCGATCATGCTGGCAATGGCCAGGCGGATGGCGGCCTGATCTGGCTCGGTTTCAGTCAGGCAGTGCACGGTGTCGCGCATGATCAACGGCGGCTCGGCCGGGTTGACGATGATGATGGCTTTGCCTTTTTTTGCGCCGCCCACCTGTTCGATGGCACTGGCGGTGGTGCGGGTGAACTCATCGATGTTTTTGCGCGTGCCAGGGCCGACGGACTTCGACGCTGCCGTGGCGATAATTTCGGCATAGGCCACCGGCTGCACACTTGAGACAGCCGCCACCAACGGAATCGTGGCCTGCCCGCCACACGTCACCATGTTGACGTTCATCGCCCCGCGCATGAGGCCGGACTTGAGGTTCACCGGCGGTACGCAGTACGGTCCGATGGCCGCTGGGGTCAAATCAATCATCAGCACGCCGAGGGCATTGAGCGTGTGGCTGTTTTGCGCGTGGGCATAGGCCGAAGTTGCGTCGAATGCGATCTGGATGTTGTCTTCCAGTACGTGCGCAAGCAGCCCGTCGACCCCGTCGCTGGTGGTTTTCAGGCCCATCGCTCGTGCCCGCACAAGGCCCTCGGAGGTGGCGTCGATGCCCACCATCCATACCGGCTCCAGCACCTCGCTGCGCAATAATTTGTAGAGCAGGTCGGTGCCGATATTGCCCGGCCCGATGAGGGCACATTTGATTTTTTTAGTCATCATCAAGGTCTCGATCACAGGTTCAGGACACAAAACGCAGGCGGGCGCTGCCCAGGCCGCTGAGGCTCA
Organism: Pseudomonas sp. TAA207; assembly: GCF_001529285.1. Classification (NCBI taxonomy): domain Bacteria; kingdom Pseudomonadati; phylum Pseudomonadota; class Gammaproteobacteria; order Pseudomonadales; family Pseudomonadaceae; genus Pseudomonas; species Pseudomonas sp. TAA207. The sequence goes on from NZ_LLWJ01000066.1 coordinate 152,988, forward strand.
GGCTGACGTGATCGCCAGGCTGCACCGGCACCAGCGGGGCCAAGGCACCGGAAAGGATGATTTCGCCTTTGCGAAACGGGATGTCGAATTTACCCAGCGTATTCGCCAGCCAAGCCACGGCTGCGCACGGGTGGCCCTGTACCGCAGAACCCAAACCCTGACCGGCGGGCAGGCCATTTTTGAGCAGGTTAAGCTCGACCTTGGCCAAGTCCAGCTCTCGCGGATTGATGCGCTCATCGCCCAAAGCAAATACGCCGCAAGAGGCGTTATCGGCCACCGTGTCCTGAATGCGGATCTTCCAGTCAACAATGCGCGAGTCGACGATCTCAAAACACGGCGCAACCCATTGCGTGGCAGCCATCACGTCTTGGGCAGTGATGCCGGGGCCGTTCAGGTCTTCGCCGAGGATAAACGCGATCTCGCCTTCCGCCCGGGGTTGCACCAGATGGTGGCTGTGAAAGCTCACCTCGCTGTCATTGGCGACGTGCATGCGGTGGGTCAAAAAGCCGAAGTCGGGCTGATGCACATCGAGCATGTCTTGCACCGCGCGGCTGGTGACGCCGATTTTTTTGCCGACTACTTGCTCGCCCAAGGTCTCGCGGCGTTGCAAGAACCGCAGGGAAATCTGATAGGCCGTTTCAAGTGTGAGGTTCGGGTAACGCTGCGTCAGGGGGGGCACGCTACGGCGCTCGCGCAGGGCGTGAAACAACTCATCGCCCAGGGCTTCAATCAATGTGGCGTCCATGAATCTCTCTCTGCTCATAACGGGTTAATCACACGGGCCGTAGCCGTTGTCGCAGGCGATGGGTGAAGGTGGCGCCACGCTCAGCCCGGCCACACACTCGATTCAGCGCCGCCGTCCACTTCGATGATTTTGCCGGTCACCCAGCGTGAGGCCGGGGAGGCGAGGTACAGCGCTGCGGCACTGATGTCTTCGGGTTCACCCAGGCTTTGCAACGGTGTGGCCCGCACCATGCCGTCGCGCATGGGTTCTGGCAGTACACGGTTCAGCGCATCGGTGAGGATCGGCCCCGGAGCAATCGCGTTCACCCGCACCAATGGCGCAAAATCCTGCGCGAGCAAGCGGGTCATGTGGCTCAGCGCAGCCTTGGCGGTGCCATAGGCACTGAACTGCGTTTGTGCGTAACGTGCCGCGCCTGAGGTGATGTTGATGATGTTGCCGCTGCCTGCATCGCGCATGTGCGGCACGCACAGCTGGCACAGGTGATACGCCGAGGACACATTGAAACGCATGATGTCTTCAAAGCGCTCAATGCTTAGCGTCAATGGATCGTTAGGTCCTGCGCCACCGGCGTTGTTGACCAAATGAGTGATGCGGCCCATGTGTTCGCGAGCCTGGGTAATAAGGGCGATTCGCTGTTCTGCGTCATTCACGTCGCAGCTCACGGCCAGTGCGCGGCAGCCCAGCGTGCGTATCTCTTGCGCCACGCGTTCTACGTCGCTCAGGGTGCGTGCAGCCAGCACCACATCGGCGCCTGCTTGTGCGTAAGCCAAGGCAATCGCCCGGCCAATGCCACGCCCGGCGCCCGTAACCACGGCCACGCTGCCCGTCAGGCTGAAGCGTTGAAGAATGTTCATAAGACTCCTTTTAAGGGTTGGATGGCCTTTGCATCATGCTCAAGCCTTAGCGCGGCGCCCACAGGTCGGGCAAGCCTGGATCGCTGGCCGCAATCAAACGTTTGAGCAGCACTTTAAGGGCCTGTGCATCGCCCGGCCCGAGTTTGGCTGCAAGGTTTTGCTCTACCGCCTTGGCCAATGCCAACTGTTGCACGGACGCTTCTCGTCCGGTGGCGGTCAACACGTAACGCGGTGACTGGCTGTTGCCTTCCACCGCGACCATATGTTGCTTTTCCAGAAAGCGCATGCTGGCGAGCGTGACCACATGCCCGGTGTAGCTGACGAACGTATTGATGTCATGCAGCGTCAGGTTGTCGCGAATGCACAACACGGACAGGATGAAAAACGCGTGCTCGTCCAATTGCTGATTGCTCAGCAAACGGTGCAAGGCATCCAGCAGTTGGTAGTGTGCCCGCCCTAGCAAGTAGCCGAGCAGGTCCTCGGTGTAGCTGCATTCTGGCGGCGGCGGAGTGGTCGCCAGGCGCAGTTCACTGCGCGGTTTGCGGGTTGCCAGCGCATATTGACCGCTTTGAAACGCCAGCGGCGCACGGTCGCTGTGATCGAAGGCCAGTACTTCACCGACAAAAATCACATGGTCGCCGCCCTCGTATTGAAAGGCGGTGCGGCATTGAAAGCGAGCCGTGCAGTCTTGCAACAGCGGCGCTTCGCTGATGCCGTTGTCGAGCTGGATTTCGGCGAACTTGTTCTCGCCCTGCATGGCGAATCGACCCGACAACGGTTCTTGCTCGGTTGACAGTACGTGCACGTTCCAGTGCTTGCCGGAACTGAACACCGGCAGGCTGCGCGCTGTCTTGGCCAGGCTCCACAGCACCAGCGGTGGGTTAAGCGACACCGAGTTGAAACTGTTGGCGGTGATGCCGATGGGCGAACCGTCCTCAGCCTGGGTCGTGATGATCGTCACTCCGGTGGTGAACGTGCCGAGCGCGGTGCGAAACGCCTGCGGATCGAAGCTGCTTTGCATTGCCATGACGAACCTCATGGATTGAATTTTCGTGCTCGCAGTATTCGCCCCTTGAGCGCGGGTTACATCGTCTCTATGGACTAACGGAAACGGCCGATTATCGTCCGATTGGACGAGGTTTTACGCGCAGTTATTGGCTAGGTTCGACCCATCGAAGCGGCAGTAAAAACCGCCCGCATTGTCTTTGAAGAGGATTGGCGCATGACCTCCACGCACACCACGCCCGCGCAGCTGTCACAAGTATTGACGGCGCAAAAGAAAGCCTTCGTTGCCCATGGTCATGTCAGCGCCGAGCAGCGTTGTGAACGCTTGCAGCGAGTGATCGAGCTGTTGGTGCGCTATCAGCAACCGCTGATTGAAGCGATGGATGCCGACTTTGGAGGCCGGCCCCAGGGTTTTTCGCTGATCAATGATGTGCTCGGCTCCCTGGCGTCACTCAAATACGCGCGCGACCATCTACAGCACTGGATGGAAGACGAGCCGCGCCACGTGTTTGCGCCTTATGACCAGCTGGGCGCCAAGGCGTGGGTCATGCACCAACCCAAGGGCACCGTCGGGATTATGGGCACCTGGAATGCGCCGCTGTTTACCGTGCTCAGCCCGTTGGCCTGTGTGCTGGCGGCGGGCAACCGGGCCATTCTCAAGCCCTCGGAGGTGGTGCCGCGTACAGCCCAGGTATTGGCGCAAGCCTTTGCCGCGTATTTCGACCCGCTGGAAATCGCCGTGGTTAACGGTGACGCCGAGTTCGCGCAGGCATTCACCTCGCAACCGTTCGACCACCTGGTGTTTACCGGAAGTACGGCCGTGGGCCGTTCAGTGATGCGCAACGCGGCGCAACACCTGGTGCCGTTGACGCTGGAGTTGGGCGGTAAATCGCCGGTAATCATCTCCCGCACGGCTGATCTGGCTAAGGCCGCATTCAGCATTGCGGCGGCCAAGGCCAACAATGGCGGGCAAATTTGCATCAACCCCGATGTGGTGTATGTGCCCGCAGCGTTGCTGGAGGACTTTATCGGCGCCCTCGGCACCGCCTATGGCGAACTGTTTGCGAGCATCGAAGACAATCCGGACGTGGTCGCAGTGGTCAATGCCCGGCATTTGCAACGCGTCGAAGGCTATGTACAGGACGCCCGCGAACGCGGTGCACGCGTGGAATCTTTCCCGCAAGCACTCGCGGCCGATGAACAGCAGCGCCGTCGTCCGTTGCAGGTCGTGGTCAATCCGCCCTGCGACAGCCAGATCCTGCACGAAGAAATCTTCGGCCCGGCGCTGGTGGTGTTGCCCTATCAGCAGTTGGACCAAGCGCTGGCCGACATTCACAGCCGCGAACGGCCGCTGGCGCTGTACTACTTTGGCCAGAGTGAGCAAGAGCAGCGTTACGTGCTACAACGCACCCACTCGGGTGGCGTGACCCTCAATGACGTGATGATGCATGCCGCCATGCACGATGCCCCGTTTGGCGGGATCGGCGCCTCTGGCATGGGCCACTATCACGGTCGCGAGGGCTTTCTTGAATTCAGCCACATGCGCACCGTATTCAAAGCCCCGGCGCACGATCCGCGCCGCGAGTGGGGATTGCTGCCCCCGTACGGCGAACACTTTTTAACGACCCTGCAAGCAATGGTCACGGCTGATTAGGCCGACGATCAACCGATCGCAGCCTTCGCCAGTGCCTGTGCGTTAAGCGCTCTCACAATAATAAAACCCGGACTGGAGAACACCCTTGCACAACCCTGTCGAAGACGCTCTAACCTGCGCCGGTTGGCCCCGTCGTCATGTCCTTAAAGCCGGTGCTGTGGCCGTCGGGGCTGCTCTGTTGGGGCGCTTTGCCCAGGCAGCCAGCCCGTCGGCAATCACCCCCAGTGAGTATGGGGCGATGGACGCCTGGGACATGGCCGAGGCGGTGCGTAAAGGCGAGGTCAGCCCGCAGCATTTGTTGGCAGCGGCCATGGCCCGTTGTGATGCCGTTAACCCTAAGGTCAACGCCGTCAATATGCGTCACGATCAATACGCCCACGCGCTGCTCAAGGCGCGTGAGGCCAGCGGCGGGTCTACGACGGGTGCGCTGGCCGGGGTGCCGATACTGCTCAAGGACCTCAACACGTACCTTCAAGGCACACCTACCAGCAATGGTTGCCGCCTGTTCAAGGACGCCCCCGACGCTGAGCACACCAGCACCCTGATCGCCCGTTATCAAGCCGCCGGAGCCGTACCGTTTGGTAAAACCACGTGCCCGGAATTTGGCCTGACCACCACCACCGAGTCCTTGCTGTGGGGCCAAACGCGCAACCCGTGGAACCTGGCGATGAGCGCTGGCGGTTCATCAGGGGGCGCCGCGGCGGCGGTGGCCGCAGGCATTGTGCCGGTGGCCCATGCCACCGATGGCGGCGGCTCGATTCGTATTCCGGCCTCGTATTGCGGGCTGGTGGGGCTCAAACCCAGCCGCTATCGCACCCCCAGCGGACCAGGCAAATACGAAGGCTGGTTCGGGGCCAGCGTGGGCAATGTGGTCACGCGCAATGTGCGGGACATGGCGTTATTTCTGGACGTGGGTCAAGGCCATGAACACGCCAGTCCCTATTGGGCCAAGCCGCTGGTGCGCCCGTATGTCGAGGAGTTGCGCGCCGCGCCGGGTCGCTTGCGTATCGCGCTGGTACGCGACTCGCTGACCGGCGCGCCGCTGGACCCGGCTGTCGCCAAGGTGCTGGATGACACGGCGCAGCGCCTATCGGCAATGGGCCATAACGTTGAGCAATTACGTTTGCAGATCGACCCACGGCAACTGTTTGGTGCCCACGGCTCAGTCATTGGTCAGGCGCTGCTGACCCTGGTGCACGACCGCGAACAAACGCTGGGCCGCAGCGCCACCCCCCAAGACCTTGAACGCATCACGCAGGTGGTGCTGGGCAACGCTCAAAAAGTCACGGGGGAGGGCCTGTACCGCGCGCGGCAAGCCTTCGAGACCATTGGTGCCTACATGGAAGACCAATTTCAGACCTATGACCTGATCCTGTCCCCGGTCACCGCCAATGTGACGCCCGAACTGGGCCTGCTGAGCCTCAATCAGCCGTGGGACAGTTACGCCCACAACGCGATGGGCAGCGCCAGTTTCACCGTGCTGGCCAATGTCAGCGGGCAACCGGCCCTGTCCCTGCCGGTCGGCATGAGTGACAACGGCATGCCGATAGGCATGATGTTCACCGCGCCGCTGGGGGGTGAAGACGTCTTGCTGCGCATGGGCGCGCAGCTTGAGCAACAGCGCCCTTGGGCTAAATTACCCCGCGTGTGAGGCGCCACCTTGCGGCTTAACATTGACCTGTCACAACGCACTGCGTAGCCTTGCGCGTTCGAGGTTCTTCGCCACGCGAAGCTAAGAAGGGAACGCGGTATGCCGCGGCTGCCCCCGCAACTGTAAACGGTCAATTGCCTTGCATCGCCACTGCCTGATCCGCGGGAAGGCGCAAGGAGGGGCACAGCCACTGGCTGAGGCCCAGCCGTAAGCCAGGAGACCTGCCTCGTGACTGTTTCTTACTTCAACCGGGCGGGGTGATCCGGTGGCGAAAACGACCGCACACTGGCTGCGGTCGTCGTCCCGTATGCCCGCCGCTTTGCCAAAGGGCATCCGATGAAAACACTGGCCAAAATCCCCGTCACGATCGTTACCGGCTTCCTCGGCTCGGGCAAAACCACCTTGCTGCGTCACATGCTCGACAACGCACAGGGTCGACGCATTGCGGTGATCGTCAACGAGTTCGGCGAGCTGGGCATTGATGGTGAAATCCTCAAGCAGTGCACCATCGGTTGCACCGAAGAAGAAGCCAACGGCCGTGTGTATGAACTGGCTAACGGCTGTCTGTGCTGCACCGTGCAGGAAGAATTCTTCCCGGTGATGCGCGAATTGGTGGCACGCCGTGGCGACATCGACCACATCCTGATCGAAACCTCGGGTCTGGCACTGCCAAAACCGCTGGTCCAGGCGTTCCAGTGGCCAGAAATCCGCAGTGCCTGCACCGTTGATGCGGTGATTACCGTGGTCGACAGCCCGGCCGTTGCGGCCGGTACGTTTGCCGCGTTCCCGGATCAAGTCGACGCCCAGCGCAAACTGGACCCTAACCTGGACCACGAATCACCGTTGCATGAGTTGTTTGCCGATCAACTGGCCAGCGCCGACCTGGTGATTCTCAACAAAGCCGACCTGATCAACCCGCAGGACCTGGCCAAGGTGCGCGCAGAAGTTGCCGAAGAGCTGCCGCCTGCAGTGAAAATCATCGAAGCCAGCAGCGGTCGCCTGCCGCTGGACGTGCTGTTGGGCCTGGGCAACGGCTCGGAAGAACACATCGACAGCCGCCACAGTCATCACGACCATCATCATGATGGCGATGACCATGACGACCACGACCACGACCACGATGCCTTCGACTCCATTTCCATCCAATTGCCGCAAGCCGAAGAGCGAGTCCTGCTGGACGCCTTGACCCAACTGGTGATCAAGCACGGCATTTTGCGGGTTAAAGGTTTTGCTGCGATTCCTGGCAAACCGATGCGCTTGCTGATCCAGGGTGTGGGCACGCGTTTTGACAAGCATTTCGACCGCGCCTGGGGCGCTGATGAAAGCCGTGTGACCAAGCTGGTGCTGATTGGCCAGGACCTGGACGCCGCCCTGCTCGAAGCGTCCCTGCGTACAGCGTTGAGCGCTTAAACCATGCATTTGCTCAGGACCCAACCCGGCGGCTTTGTATCAGACGACAACATTGCTGACCTGGGGCAAACCCCCGCCGAGCTGGTGATCCTGTGCAGCGGCGACTCAAGCCTGGCGCTGTTGGCCGAAGCGGCCCAGCAGTTGCCGCACGACTATCCCAGCCTGCGTCTGGCCAACCCGATGCAGGTCCAAAATCATGCCTCGGTCGACTTATATGTCGATCAGGTGCTGCAACACGCCAAAGTCATTGTGCTGTCGCTGCACGGCGGGATTGGCTATTGGCGCTACGGCATAGAACAACTGATGCAGTTGGCCGAGCGCGGGGTCACGCTGATCCTGGTGCCCGGTGACGATCGCCCCGACCCGGAACTCAGCGCGCTGAGCACGGTTGCGCCTGAACAGGCTGAACGCTTGTGGCATTTTTTGCGTCAGGGCGGGCGACACAACGCACTGCAACTGTATAACTGCCTGGCCCAGCAATGGCTGGACCGCGACTATGCGTGGGACGCGCCGCAAACATTGCCGCGCACCGCGATCTATCACCCCGCGCATTCCAGCCCACAGCTCAAGGACTGGCAAGCCGACTGGCACCCCGACTACCCGGTGGCGGCGTTGCTGTTCTATCGCTCGCACTTGCAAGCGGCCAACACGGCGTTTGTCGATGTGTTTTGCCAGCGCCTGCAACAGGCCGGATTGAATCCGTTGCCCATCGCCGTGGCCAGTCTTAAGGAACCCGGTTGTCTGGCGGTGGTGCAGGACCTGCTGGATCAAGTTGAAGCCGGGGTCATTCTCAATACCACCGGGTTTGCTCAATCAAGCCCCGAAGCGCCGCACCTGCGGCCATTTAGGCGCAACATCCCGGTGATTCAAGCCATTTGCGCCCAAGACAACGAGCCAGGCTGGCGCGCCAGCGAACAGGGCCTTGGCCCGCGTGATCTGGCGATGCACATAGCCTTGCCGGAACTGGACGGGCGCATCATCAGCCGCCCCATCAGTTTCAAAGACCTGGCCTGGCGCAGCGAGCGCAGCCAGTCAGATGTGGTGTGCTACCGCGCGCAACCGGAGCGCATGGACTTTGTCGCACACCTGGCGCGGCGCTGGGTTGAGCTGGCACGGGTGCCCAATGCGCAAAAGCGCATTGCCCTGATTCTGGCCAACTACCCGACCCGTGACGGTCGTATCGGCAACGGGGTAGGGCTGGACACCCCGGCCGCCGCGTTGAATATATTGCGCGCGTTGCAGGCGCAGGGTTATCCGCTCGACGCCGACCTGCCCGACAGTGGCACCGCGCTTATTCACGCCTTGCTTGGCGGCGTCAGTAATGACCTGGACAGCCTTGACCTGCGACCTTGCCATCAAAGCATGGGGCTGGACGAATACGGCGCCATGTTCAGGGCCTTGCCTCAAGCCAATCAGCGCGCCGTGCTGGAACGGTGGGGCAGCCCTGAAAACGATCCAATGTTTCGCAGTGGGCGGCTGATGATCGCCGGCCTGCGATTTGGCCAGACCTTTGTCGGTATTCAGCCCGCCCGTGGCTACCAAGTGGACGCCAGCGCGGTCTACCATGACCCGGACTTGGTGCCGCCGCACGCGTATCTGGCGTTCTACTTTTGGCTGCGTCACACCTACGGCGCGCACGCCGTGGTCCACGTCGGCAAACACGGCAATCTGGAATGGTTGCCGGGTAAGGGCGTCGGTCTTTCAGAGCACTGCTGGCCTGACGCACTGCTCGGCCCGCTGCCCAATGTCTACCCGTTCATCGTGAATGACCCGGGCGAGGGCGCGCAGGCCAAACGCCGGACGCAGGCGGTGATCATCGACCACCTCATGCCGCCACTGACCCGTGCTGAAACCTATGGCCCGTTGCGCGATCTGGAGCTGTTGGCTGACGAGTATTACGAAGCCCAACTGCTGGACCCGCGGCGCGCGCGTGAGTTGCAACGCGACATTCTGAAGCTGGTGCGCGAAACCCATATCGACCGCGAATTACAACTGGATGAAAAGCTCGACAGCGATGCCGATGCTGCGATCTGGCTACCGCGGCTCGACACCTACCTGTGCGACCTCAAAGAGTCGCAAATACGCGACGGACTGCACATCTTCGGCGAATCGCCCAGCGGCCGTTTGCGCATCGACACGCTATTGGCGTTGTTACGCATTCCGCGTGGCAACGGACGTGGGGCGCAGTCCAGCGTATTGCGTGCGCTGGCCAAGGCATTCGAACTGGGCTTTGACCCGCTCGATTGCGCCCTGGCCGAACCGTGGACAGCGCCCCGACCGGCGGTGTTGCGGGCGGTCAGTGAGGCGCTTTGGCGCACCGCAGGTGATACCCGTGAGCGCCTTGAACTGTATGCCGCGCAATTGATCGAGCAGGCGTTAGACGGTCAATTGCACCTGCCTGACGGCGAGCAATGGTGCGAAGTGCAGAGCATTTTTGACGCCTTGCGTGAGGTGGTCGCCCCGCGTCTGGATGCCTGCGGCCCGGCCGAAATGCAAGGTTTGCTCGATGCCTTGCAGGGACGCTTTGTACCCGCCGGCCCCAGTGGCGCACCGAGCCGCGGGCGACTGGATGTATTGCCCACCGGGCGCAATTTCTTTTCGGTGGATGTGCGCAACCTGCCTACCACCACTGCGTGGCGCATCGGTTTTCAATCGGCCAATCTGATCCTCGAACGCCATTTGCAAGACCACGGCGACCATCTGCGTCAGTTGGGACTGTCAGTGTGGGGCACGGCCACCATGCGCACGGGCGGTGATGACATCGCGCAAGCCATGGCACTGATGGGCGTACGCCCGGTGTGGGCCACGGGCAGCCAGCGGGTGGATGACTTTGAAATCCTGCCGGTCAGCCTGCTCGACCGGCCGCGTGTCGATGTGACGCTGCGGGTGTCCGGGTTCTTTCGTGATGCCTTTGCCAACCTTATTCGCCTGTTTGACGCCGCCGTGCAAGCCGTGGCGGCGTTGGATGAACCGGATGAACTGAATCCGCTGGCGGCCAAAGTGCGTGCCGAGCGCGAGCAATTGGAGCGCGAAGGCATTGCGCCGCAAGCCGCTGCACGCCAGGCGGGCTGGCGCATATTCGGGGCCAAGCCCGGAGCTTATGGCGCCGGGGTGCAAAATGCCATTGATGGGCGCGTGTGGCAGAGCCGTGAGGACCTGGCCGAGGTGTACCTGAACTGGGGCGGTTATGCGTATGGCGGTGCCGATGAAGGCACGGCCGCGCGTGACCAGTTCGCCCAGCGCCTGAGCCAGGTACAGGCCGTGGTGCACAATCAGGACAACCGCGAGCATGATCTGCTCGACTCTAATGATTACTACCAGTTCCAGGGTGGCATGCTGGCGGCCGTGGAAAGCTTGAGCGGTCAATCGGCGGCCAGCTATCACGGCGACCACAGCCAGCCCGATTTGCCTAAAATCCGTACCCTCAAAGAAGAGCTGAACCGGGTGATCCGTTCGCGTGCCGCCAACCCCAAGTGGATCGAGGGGGTTAAGCGTCACGGCTATAAAGGCGCGTTTGAAATGGCCGCCACGCTGGACAATGTGTTTGCGTTCGATGCCACCACGCATTTGATCGACGATCATCAGTACGCGTTGCTTGCTGATGCCTACTTGCTGGATGGCGACACACGCCAGTTCGTGCAGCAACACAACCCGCACGCCCTGCGCGACATGACCGAACGCCTGCTGGAAGCCCAGCAGCGTGGATTGTGGCGTGAGCCGGGTGAGTACCGCGAGGCGTTGGAAAACCTGCTGCTCGACATTGAAGAAGACTGACTTGGAAATCTGGACATGACTGACACCCCGCACTTTCCACTCTCCGCAGTCGTGGGCGCCGAGGATTTGAAACTGGCGCTGTGCCTGAGCGCAATTGATCCCAAGGTCGGTGGCGTGCTGATCGAAGGCCCGCGCGGCATGGCCAAATCGACCTTGGCCCGCGGCCTGGCAGATGTGCTGGCCAGCGGTCAGTTCGTCACGTTGCCGTTGGGGGCTACCGAAGAGCGACTGGTCGGAACCCTCGACCTGGATGCCGCGTTGGGTCAAGGCACGGCGCAGTTTTCGCCCGGCGTGTTGGCCAAAGCCGATGGCGGCGTGCTGTATGTCGATGAAGTGAACTTGCTGGCCGACCACCTGGTCGACGTGTTGCTCGACGTTGCCGCCAGCGGCACCAACGTGGTTGAGCGTGATGGCATATCCCACCGTCACCCGGCGCATTTTGTGCTGATTGGCACCATGAACCCGGAAGAGGGCGAATTACGCCCGCAGTTGCTCGACCGTTTTGGTCTGAATGTGGTCATGAGCGGGCAGCCGCTACCGGCCGAGCGCGGCGAAATCATTCGTCGGCGTCTGGATTTTGACGCTGATCCGCAAGGCTTTTGCACCCGCTGGGCCAGCCATCAGGATGCCCTGCGCGCACGGTGTGAGCAGGCCCGCGCATTGCTCGGCCAGATAGCGCTGGATGACCAGTCGCTGGCAATCATTACCGAGCGTTGCTTCGCCGCAGGTGTCGACGGCATGCGTGCCGACCTGGTGTGGCTGCGTGCCGCCCGTGCCCATGCGGCCTGGCGCGGTGCCAGCGCAATTGCCCAGCACGACATAGATGCTGTCGCCGAGTTTGCCTTGCGCCATCGTCGACGTGCGCATGCGACACAATCGCCAGCCCCGGCGTCGATGCCGCCTCAAACCACAACCGGCAACACGACTTCCAGCGCAGGGCAAGGGCAGTGGGGCGAGTTGCCAGCCCAGCCACAGGCGGTAGGTGCGCGTCGAGAAGTACCCGTCTGGCCAAAAAAGCCCTAGGCATTCGCCCCCTTTCAGCGCTGGGGGCGGGTGCCAAACCCCAAGCCGGAACGTTGAAAACGGGCAAACAAGGTGCCGGTCGCAGTGGTGCATTGGGTTCAATTGATTGGGTTCAGACACTGCTGCGCGGGCGCCCGCGAGCGCGCCGGGATTTGGCCTTTAATCAGCGTCGAAGTACGCCGCAGGCCATGTGGCTGGTGATCGTTGATGCTTCGGCTTCAACCCGTCGCCATCAATCGCTGACCGATGCCAAAGGGTTATTGGCCCAGGTGTTTGAGCAGGCTTACCGCGAGCGTGCGCGGGTTGCCGTCATGACCGCCAGTGGCAATGTGCCGACCTGGCACGTGAGCGGGCTAAAAGCCTCAAAGGCGTTGCACGACTGGCTGACTACTTTGGGGGCGGGAGGCGGCACGCCATTACTGGAGGCGCTGGCTGAGGCAGCGTCCTGGCTGAGCACCCGGCAAAAGCGCTTTGCGAATGAACAGCAGCAGGTGTTGCTGTTCACTGACGGTCGTCTTAAAGAGTGGTCAACACTGGCGCTGATCGAGTGCCCGGGGATACTTGTCGATATAGAGCGCGGGCCGATCCGCCTGGGCCGGGCCAAGCAAATGGCGACCGGTCTGGGCATGGATTACCGGCACATCGACGAACTCAAAACCGTGTAGGCGCTGACGAGGCACGAAACTGCGCTCGGGGGCGCAGCAGCTGTAAAGAATGCTGTGACAACTGCTGCGCGGGCAGACGTAGCCTCGCCCTACTCGTCAGGGGCTACAGCCGTATTGATCTGCGTCTTAAGCCGGCATCACCCAAGCTTGCAGCGTGTAGCCGTCATTGCTTAACTCGGCGCGGGCTTGGGCCAGCAGGTTTTCGAGTTGGGCGGCGTCGGCGCAGGCACTGCGCGGGATCTGTTTGCTAACAATTCGGGTATTGGTGCGGTCAATGACGCTCAGGCTCAGTTCGCCATGGCCATCTTGTGCAGCCCAGGCAACGCATTGGAAAGGCTCAAAGGCGTGGCCGGCAATCAAAAGTGCTTCGTTGAAACGGAGCGGGGCGTTCATAAGGTGGTCTCTCTAATAGGCCCATCAAGTGATTAACCGTCGGCTGGGCATACCGTTCGGTTGGTTACTTGTACTGATGACCGATGCCCCCTCTCAGGTCACACGCAGAATCGATTTTTTTATACCTTTTTTCATAAACCTGATTCAGGTCAATTTTCAGTGTGCTCGAAAACACTCTTTTGAGTGACGGCTAGTGCTCTTTGAGTGGGTAAAGTTCAATTTGATATTAGGCTTATAAAGAAACGGTACAAGCGCGCGTCAAAGAATGACTACCGTTACCAACAGCTTCTACAACTTACTGTTTCTAAAAACCTTTTATTATTTTGGCGCCAAGGAACAGTCATGCTCGAATTGTCCTCATCCCGCCGTCTGTTAGTGGTTGATCCTTGTGATGATTGTCATCAGATACTGCCCGGGCTGCGCACCATCGGCTGGGATGTGGACAGTTGTAATCTGGACGCCGTGTTTGATCGTTCATGTGACGTAGGCTTGCTTCGCCTGCAACCGTTTCACCTGGAGCGCCCAGAAGCCATCAAAGACATGATCAGTCGCAGCGGCACCGAGTGGATTGCCGTGCTCAGCCCTGAGGTCTTGAAGCTGAAGAAAATGGGCGATTTTGTCGGCGAGTGGTTTTTTGACTTCCACACTTTGCCCTTTGACGTATCACGGGTCCAGGTCACGTTGGGGCGTGCGTTTGGCATGGCCCGGTTACGTGGGCAAGGTTTAAGTGCGGTGGCGAGCGCCGGTCATGAGTTACTGGGCGAAAGCCGTACCATTCGTGACCTGCGCAAACTCCTGGGCAAACTGGCACCCACCGAATCCCCGGTGTTGATCCGCGGCGAAAGCGGCACCGGCAAGGAGTTGGTTGCCCGCACCCTGCACCGTCAGTCACAGCGTCACGACAAACCCTTTGTTGCGATCAATTGCGGGGCGATCCCTGAACACCTGATCCAGTCCGAGTTGTTTGGCCACGAAAAAGGGGCGTTTACCGGCGCCCATCAACGCAAGACCGGCCGTATTGAAGCCGCCAACGGCGGTACGTTATTCCTCGACGAAATTGGCGACCTGCCGCTGGAGTTGCAAGCCAATTTGCTGCGTTTTTTGCAGGAAAAACACATCGAACGGGTGGGTGGCAGTCAACCGATTGCCGTGGATGTGCGGGTGTTGGCGGCCACCCACGTCGACTTGGAGGCGGCCATTGTCAATGGGCGGTTTCGTGAAGACTTGTACTACCGCCTCAACGTATTGCAGGTGGTAACCGCGCCTTTACGTGAACGCCATGGTGATCTGGCCATGCTGGCCAATCACTTTTCACACTTCTACAGCCTTGAAACCGGCCGCCGCCCGCGCACCTTCAGCGCCCAGGCGCTGGTTGCGATGGGTAATCATCAATGGCCGGGTAACGTGCGCGAGTTGGCCAACCGGGTTCGGCGCGGTTTGGTGCTGGCCGAAGGGCGGCAGATTGAACCGCCTGACCTGGGCCTTGAAACACGCCAAGCGCCCTGCGTGGCAATGGGCACGCTGGAAGAATACAAAGACCGGGCCGAACGCCAGGCACTGTGTGACGTATTGCAACGCCACAGCAATAACCTCAGCGTGGCCGCACGTGTGCTCGGCGTGTCGCGGCCTACGTTTTACCGTTTGTTGCACAAGCACCAGATCCGCTAGGGCGGGGCACAACGAAAAGGCCCGCCGTGTTCACCCACGGCGGGCCTTTTCCATGGGCGTTGGGTTAGAAGTAGTACGGGAATTTCAGGCTGAAAGTGAAGTCGGGCGCGTCTTCGGTCAGGCCGATCGACAGGTTGGGCACGATGGTCAGGTTGTCGGTGGCCGCAATGGTCATGCCCACGTTGAAGTACCCCGCGTTGGCGTCGCTGGTGGTGAGGGTTTGCCAGTCCTGACCCTTGTATTTGATTTTGCTTTTGCTTTGGATCAGGTCAGACACCGAGAACGACATGCTCATTTTCTCGTTCAGGGCAAAGGCGATACCGGCGCCGATCTGGTAGCTGTCACCCAGCTTTACGCTGCCCGGTTGGGTTTGATTGGCCCTGGAGCCGATATCGCTGAAGGAGTCCTCCAGGTTATAGGTGTAGGAGAGTGAGCCAAACAGCACCGCCGGGTCGAAGGTTTTGACCAGTGAGATGCCGGGTGTGATGGACCACACGCCATTACCCGTGGGCAAACTTTCAGGGTAGGAAATGTTGTCGCCACTGCCGCTCGCCTGAACCAGTTTGATGCCGTAGGGGTCTTTACCCGTGGGCGCCTTCACACGCACAGAAAATACCGCGTCGGGTGTGTTGGCGGACTCGTCGAGAAACTTGTAGGCCACGCCGACGTTGACGTCACCCAGGGTCGGGTCGCGGGTGACCGTTTTTTCGGCGGTTTGGGTGGCGTCTCCACCGGCGCCCGCCGATTGAAAGGTCGACTCGCGATAGACCACCGGCACGTTGATGTCGAACTGCCAACGATTATCGAGGTTGTAGCGTGCGGTGAGATCAAGCGTCCAGTTGTCGGCCTTGATCCGGTCCAGGTCGATGTTGCCGAGCAGGATCGAATCGAGCAGCAGCAAGCCGTTGAGGTTTAACTGGCGTGTGTCGTAGCGCGAGTAGGTGACGCCGGTTTCAACACTGAACTTGCCGCCGCCAAAAAAACCACTGGCTTCGTCGTACAGGTTGGTCACGCTCTGCGCTGGCGCCGAGTCGTCCTTGAGGGCTTGGCCGTAAGAACTGCCGCTGCCGCCCGCACCGCCGCCGCTGGCTTGAGACACGGTCTGGCCTCGCTTGAGGTCTGCCGGAGACTTGACCAGCCTTTGCGGGGCTGGGGCTGCAGGTTGTTCTTCCACTTGACGTACCCGCTGTTCGAGTACTGCCAGGGCTTTTTGTTGCTGGTCGTAACGTTGACGCAGTTCCAGTAATTCTTGCTTTAATGCCTCGACATCACCCTCCGGGGCTGCCTGTAGCAGCGCGCAGGGAAGCAGAGTGCTCATACATACAACGGCGCGAAAGGTAAACGATCGATGCATGAAATAAGCCGTCCGGGGAAGTCTATTTAGTAGTGCCTCAGCCTAGTTCAATATCCCGCAGCGCGAAGGGCTTTTAGTTGGCTAATACTGGAATTAAGTCCCTCGGTATTCACCGCGTTGTTACGCAGCACCATATTTAACTGCGTCATGTTATTCACCGCATTACCGCCGCCGAGCAACGTGGTGTTCTGTAAGACCCCGCCTTGAGCGATCTGCTGCAATGTAGTGCCTTGGTTATTGTGGGCGCTAATTGCTAACTGAACCGCGCCGCCGCTCATTGAAACATTCAGGTTGCCAGCCGCATTGTTGAGCTGTACCGGGGCGCTGGTCGTGAGCAATGTACCTTGCTGATTAAGCACTGGCGCCTGATTGCCATAGCTGACATTGATATCGACAGTGTTGTTGGCCCCGTTGTTGTCGCCCGCCGCGCGCACGCTTTGGACCACGCCTTGCCCCGCGCCTAGCCCGGCACCGCCCACCACGCTGCCGGTGCCGACGGTGGGCGTGCCGGGACGGCTTTGACCTTGAGTCGAGTAGGTGGTCACGTAGAACTGCGGTTTGACCGAGTTCTGTAATTGCAGGGAGGTGCTGGCGCCGATGCTGTTGCCCTGCGCGTTGGTCCAGGTGCTGCTCATGACCAGACCGAAACTGACAATGCGTCCGGGCATCACAAACCGTCCGCGCAACTCAGCCAACTCCTGATCCTTTAATTCAATCGGTTTAAACATCGAGTCGGCTTGCGCCTGCAAACAGACGGCAACGCAACTGATTGCCAGCCAATAGTTGATATTCATGTGCCTCTCCCGAAGCGTCCTGCCCCGTGGTCAGTGTGTGCACTTAAAAGAAATCGCTTTGGATAAAACCGAAGTCCAGCAGCTCGGCATCTTTGACCGGGCTGAACCCGTTCAGTGTGTTCTTGGCTGAGAGCGGAACAGGCGGATCACGTAATGCATTGGTTTTGTCGTAGCCGGGGCCTATCACGGCAAACACAATGCCGTTCCAGCCTTTAACGAAATCGTCTTGGGAATAACGCTTGTGACCCAGTACTGGGTCGCCGATGTACACCCAGTTGTCTTGTGTGCGTTGCAGCACCACAAAGTGCTTGTAGCCACGAATGTCCAACAGGACCACCACCGGCACGTTGATGTTTTGCAGGTTTTGCGCCGGGATGCGATAACCCCGTGCCCGCATGCCGATGCTTTCGATGTAGCGCTTCATATCGAGCATCGAAAAACCTTGGGTACGCACCAGCTCTTCGTTCGCATTGACCAGCATGCCCTTGATCACATGGTCTTCATCGACATCCAGCCAGTACGCCTGACGCAGAATCGTCGCCAGTGCGGCGGCGCCACAACTGAAGTCGGTTTTCTGTTCCACCAGGTCACTGAAACGACGTTCGCGAATGCTCTGCACCGGTTTGTAAATCAGGTTGGCGCCCGGCAACGCAGCCACCGCCATTTGCGCCGCTTGCGCAACACCGGTCAAACACAGCAACACAGCGAGTGCGATGCGTAACATGAGCAGGCCACCTCGAACAAAGAAAGGGCCTCTGATGCAGAGGCCCTTTGAACCGCCGTGTTACATGGCGGTTTTGCTGACGCTGCTGATAGACAGCGAGTTGCTCTGCTGGTTACCCACGCCTGACGCGACGTTGGCACCCACGTTGCCGGAGGTGGATTTAAGCGCATTGGTCATGTTGGAGTTGTTGCTGACCGGTACCCGGGTGGTGGTTGAACCAAAGCTCCACGGGGTGTGGGTGCTGACCGAGCTGAGGTCGTTAACCACGGTCAGGTTGTTGGAGGTCTGCGTCGCTCCGGCACCGGCGGTTGCCAGGTTGCCACCGGACACCGCAATGGCCAGGTTGTTTTTCTGCTGGTTAAGGTCGCCCGCAGCCACGTTCACCCCAACGTTACCCGAGGTGGTGTTGACCGAGTTGTTGAGTGTTGCCCCGTTCTGAGTGCCGTGGTTGTTCACTTTGTTGTAATAGCTGGACTGGCTGGCGCTGGTCAACGCAGCGCCGGTACCGAGCACAAAGTTCTGGTCATTGTTGGCGATGGCAGCGGCGTTATCTTGCTGGTTACCGGCGCCCGACGCCACGTTGGCACCGATGTTGCCGCTGGTGCTTTTGATCGAATCGTCAACTTTTGCACTGTTCAGCGTGCCGTTATTGGTGATGTTGTTGTCGTGACTGACTTGCACATCCGCGATCACAGCACTGGCGCCGTTAACCACAGCGGTGGTAGGCGTGGGGGTAGGGGTTGGGTGGCGATCACTGGTGTCCGCTTGAGCGGCCACAGCCATAAGTGCAGCCAGAGCGAAAACCAGTGGTTTAAGAGCCATTGCAGGTTTCATGGTGATTCTCCGTGCTTCATTAGTTAAGTGAGTGTTGGCATTTTTCTAATTGCACTGCGCGTTACCCGAGTCATTGCGCGACCCGTACATTCAGGGTGTTAGCCATGCGGTTCCCCACCCCTGCACTCTGGTTGACTTGAAGCACTCCGCGGCTGCCGGTGAAGGCCTGATCGCTGGTAACGACCTGGCGGCTGCCGGTGTTGAGTGCTCCTGTTACCGAGTTTGGTGTCAACGCCACGTTCTGTTGCGCGAGGGCGTTGTCGTCGATGCTTTGCGCCGCTGTACTGATGCTGATCCGCACGGCGTTGACCATTTGATTGTTGGCGCCCGCAGATTGGTTGATCCCCAAAATACCGCTGCCATGACTGAACGAGTCGCCGTTAATACTGACCTTGGCGTCCAGCGCGGGGTCGGCCTGACCGGTGAGTTGCTGGCTCACCCTGGTGTTGCCCTGCACCTGACTGCCAATGGAAATAGTGCGGGCATTGACTTGTTGCTGCTGGTTGCCGGCAGCCTGGTTGATCATCATGTTGCCGGTGTAACCGGTGCCGGAATTATTGATTTGGGCCTGATTGCTGTCAGCCAGCACGGGGGTGGATGCCAGCAGGGCGAGCACCAGCACAGAGCTTTTCACGTTCATTGCCCGCCGCCCAATGTGGTGAGCGGGCGCATGCCTTGCTCGATACTGCGATTGATCTGGCCACCGAGATTGGCGCTCGGGCCACCTGAGCCGCCGGCTCGGCCACTGCTGGTCAGGCCCGGCATGCCGGTGTGGTTGATCATGCCTGGCAGGTTATTGGTACCAGTGGTGATGGTGCGGGTAATGCTTGAACCCGTGCTGATGCGGGCAAAATCGCCATCGCCCAATTCGCCTTGGGCTGTCATCGCATTGATCTGTGCTGCTGGGTTGGCGTTGACGACGGTGGGGTTGGGGTCAGGCGGGGCCGGGATACTGCCAACGGCATGCGGGTACACCTGGCGCGTGATAACGATTTCGCCGTTGCCCGCCGCCTGGGCGCTCAGGCAAACGAGTACAGCGCTGAGGCTGCAAGCCGTAAGCGCGTAACGGGTGAGTTGAGTGCGTAAAGTCCCCATGACATCGTTCTCTCTTCAATACGCTGGCCCTGATCAGCGTTGCGAAAGAGAGAGCAGAAGCTGTGCCGCTTTTTCAATTGCGTTTAAAAGCAATGAGTTGTGGGTTTGTGTCAGGGGCGCGTCACCTCAACTGTCTCAATGCTGAGACAGCGGGTCGAGCGTGTAACGGTGGGCGGCGGGTGCTTGGTGCGGCTTTGGCGGCTCGAATAGTCTATGTAACGGCACAGTTACACAGTCGTCTGAATCGCCCGCAGGCCCGATTAATCAAGGGGGGGTGAGGGCATGGGTGTGTCAGTAGCGGACATGTCAGACGCGTATTTGTGTCAATTGGCCAGTAGCTGGCCCACAGCGTGCAGTGCGCAAGCTTGGCGCTCTTGCCAACCCCCGCGAATGATTTGCATGGGTTGACGGTGCTGTTCGAGCCACGTGCGGCTTTGTTCAAAGAATTGCAGGCGCTCGTCCAGGCTCGGTTGGCAACGCAGACCGTCGGGCGTCCAGCCCACATCCTTGGGCGACAACAGCAGATGCAGGTCGTAATGACGGCTCAATAATTCAGGTTCAAGCCAGGCCGGACAGTCGCCGAACAGGGTCTTGCTCCACAGGATATTGCTCAGCAGATGCGTGTCGAGAATCAGCAAATGCGGGCTTTGGGCGCGAGCGGCGTCCTCCCATGCCAATTGACCACGGGCGATGGCCGTAATATCGCCAAGGCAGGTATCGCGAGGGTTTTGCTCCATGAAATAGCGCACATATTCAGCGACCAACAGGCCGCCAAACTGCTGTTGCAACTGCGCCGACAACCAGCTTTTACCGCTTGACTCAGGCCCGGCCAACACCACGACCTTCATGTACGCAGCGCCGGATCAAGACGCCAGTCACGCCAGCCCTGAATCGCAATCACCGTGAACAGGGCATACAGACCTGCCGTGAGGTACAAGCCCTTGTACACAAACAAACCGACAAATATCACATCGACCACAAACCACAGCGCCCAACACTGCAACCGTTTTTGCGCCATCCACATTTGCGCCACCAGGCTGAAAGCGGTCAGCGCAGCGTCAAGCCACGGCTGTGCGGCGTCGGTCCAGTGCGCCATGGCGGCGCCCAGAGCCAGACTGCC
The DNA here is from genome assembly GCF_001529285.1 of Pseudomonas sp. TAA207. Taxonomy (NCBI): domain Bacteria; kingdom Pseudomonadati; phylum Pseudomonadota; class Gammaproteobacteria; order Pseudomonadales; family Pseudomonadaceae; genus Pseudomonas; species Pseudomonas sp. TAA207. The sequence goes on from NZ_LLWJ01000066.1 coordinate 173,751, forward strand.
CACGGCGCCGATGGCCAGCCCCGTAGCGACCTGGCGCGTGTTGAGCGCCGTCACTTGACGACCTTGGTGTTGTGCGCCAGCGCGTGTCCACTGCCACCAGCCATAGAGTTGCAATGCCGCATAAATGACTTGCAGCAACATGTCGGAATAGAGCTTCACCTCGAAGAAAATCCAGCTATAGAGCAACACCATGACCAGCCCGATGGGCCAGCACCAAGGGTTTTGTTTGACTGTCAACCAGACGGCAATGACGCCGAGTGCGGCGGCAAACAGTTCAAGCCCTGACATGGGGGTTCCTTGGGGGAGAGAGAAGGGCGGGGATTGTAACCTCAGGTGCGCTTGTTGTGGTCGTCGGCAACGACAAACATCCCGTAGGGGAGAAGGCCGGTCTGCCCACGCCTCCAGGGGAGGCGGCGAGCAGGTGCCGGGCTGGCCGAACGCGGCTTAATGCACGATCTGTGCAAGAAAGGCCTTGGCTCGCGGGCTTTTCGGCGCACTGAAGAAGTCGTTGGGCGGCGAGTCTTCGATGATCATGCCGCCGTCCAGAAACAACACGCGCTCGGCCACCTGGCGGGCGAAGCCCATTTCGTGGGTCACGCAGAGCATGGTCATGCCGCTGCCTGCCAGGTTAACCATCACGTCGAGCACTTCGCTGACCATCTCCGGGTCCAGCGCTGAGGTGGGCTCGTCGAACAGCATGATTTTTGGCTCCATGCACAAGGCTCGGGCAATCGCCACGCGCTGTTGCTGGCCGCCGGAGAGCTGGCTGGGGTATTTATCGGCCTGGCTGGCGATGCCCACTTTGGTCAGAAAGTGCTGTGCCAGCTCGATGGCTTTTTTTCGCGACAGACCGCGCACCGACATCGGCGCGAGGATGCAGTTGTCGAGCACGCTCATGTGCGGGAACAGGTTGAAGTGTTGAAACACCATGCCGATTTGACTGCGCACGCTGGCGGCTTCGCGGGTGGCGTGCGACAGGTCGGTGTCATTGATCAGGATGCGGCCCTGTTCGGCAATTTCCAGACGGTTGATGCAGCGAATCAGGGTGGACTTGCCCGAGCCTGAAGGGCCGCACAGAACGATGCGTTCACCTTCGCGCACCTTGAGGTCGATCCCTTTGAGCACATGAAAGGCGCTGTAGTACTTGTTCAGTCCAGCAATATCCACCACCACCTTGCGGGTATCGGTAGATGGAGACACGGGCGTGTGAACGTAAGCAGGTTGTGCATGCATTGTGTGTCTCCAGTGATCAGTAAAAGCGCTCGGCGCTATAGGGCGTCGGATCGGTGAACGGGTACTCGCCGGTCATCATTTCGGCCAGCAGGCGGCCTGTCACCGGGCCGAGTGTCAAGCCGTGATGGGCATGCCCAAAGTTGAACCACAACCCTTTATGCCGGCTGGCCGGGCCAATCACCGGGCACATGTCCGGCAGGCACGGGCGCCGGCCCAGCCACGGCTCGGGGTCCAGTCGTTCGCCCAGTGGGTAGAGGCGCTGCGCGCGCTCTTCGCAGCGGCGTAACTGGATCTCGTTGATCGGGTCGTCGCTGTCAGCAAACTCAATACCGGTGGTCAGGCGAATCCCGCCCACCATCGGTGCCAGCACATACCCCCCCACTGAATCCAGAATCGGGTGCTGCATGGTGTGCCCGTCCTTGGCAGCGTAGTGCATGTGGTAACCGCGCTTGATCGCCAGCGGAATGCGATAACCCAGCGGCTCAAAAATATCGCGTGCCTGCGGGCCCAGGGCTACCACGGCTTCGTTGGCTACGATCAAACCTTTGTGGCTGTCTACCTGCCATTGCCCGGCCGTAGGGCGCAGGCTGCTGGCGTCACCAATCACAAAGGTGCCGCCGCGCTTGATAAACAGCTCGGCGTAGCCGCGGGTCAGGCCGCCGGGATCGCTCACGGTTTTGGGGTCGAGCCAGTGAATGCCGCCGACCACATCCTCATGCAGACCGGGTTCAAGCGCATGGATTTGCTGTTGGCCCAGCACACGGTAATTGAGTGCGTATTGCACGAGCGCCACGGCATCACGCTGGGCTTTTTCAAAGTCGGCCCGGGTGCGATAAACCTCGACCCAACCACTGTCGTGAATCAGTGCACTCATGCCTGCAGGCTCTGCCAGCAGGTCATGTTCGCTGACGCAGCGTTCAATCAGCGGCAACATGGCCCGGGTGGCTTTGGCCAGGCCTTTGTCGCCGGATTGGCGCCAATACTGCATCAGCCACGGTCCGGCTTTGGGCAGATGCTTAAGGCTGTAGCGCACGTCCGACTGTTGGTTGAGGCCATAGCGCAGCAAACGTGAGATTTCGCGTGGGAACGAGTAGGGGATAACACTGGCGCGTTCAATCAACCCGGCATTGCCGTGGCTGGTGCCGCTGCCGGGCTGAGCACGGTCGAGCAGCACGACGTTGCGGCCCCTGGCCTGGAGTTGCAACGCGGTGCTGACGCCGACAATGCCGGCTCCCAGAACGATGGTGTCGCAATGCATAAACAAATCCTTGAGACGAGGGCCGTGTTCGCAGCCCGAACAATGGGCTTACTGCAAATGACGGCCGAGGCGGCCTTCGATCAGTTTCAAGGTGCGGCGCACCACTTCCACGATCAACAGATAGAGCACGGCGGCCCACAGATAGACCTGAAAGTCGAAGCTGCGCGAAAACACCATCTTGGTCACGCCCATCAGGTCATAAATGGTGACCAGCGAGGCAATGGCGCTGGCTTTGATCATCAGGATCAGTTCGTTGCCCAACGGGCCGATGGCCACCAGCAACGACTGCGGCAGGACGATTTTGCGAAAGGTGGTCCAGCGCGACAGGTTAAGCGCCTTGCAGGCTTCACGCTGCCCTTGTGCCACGGACAGGATGGCGCCGCGCAAGATTTCGGCCTGGTACGCCGCCGTGTTGAGGGTGAACGCCAGCAAGGTGCACAGCCACGCATCGCGAAAGAACCACCACAGGCCCACGTCTTGCCACAGGCTTTTGAACGAGCCGAGGCCGTAATACAGCAAAAAAAGTTGTGCCAGCAGGGGCGAGCCGCGAAAAAAGTACACGTAGGCGCCGGTGAAACTGCGCAAGAAGCGGCTGTTGGACAATCGGCCCAGCGCAATCAACAGGCCGAGCACGGCGCCCAGGGTGAATGAAATGGCCACCAGTTTGCTGGTTACCAGCAATCCGTCGATAAAGCGCGGGCCATAGCGTTCCAGCAAGTCGGGGCTGAGAAACATGTTTTGCAGTTCCGTCAGGCTCATGGCTGCACGCTCCGCTGATGGCGGTTGAAATGGCGCTCAAGAAAGGCAAACAGGCGCCCCGAGATGGCTGAAAAAAACAGATAGATGAAGCACGCCACGCTGTAGAAGAGCATGGGCTCTTTGGTCACGCTGACGGCCAGGTTGGTTTGACGCATCAAATCGACCAGTGCAATGGTCGACACCAGCGACGTGTCCTTGAGCAGCGACAGCCAGTTGTTCGACAGGCCGGGCAAGGCAATGCGTGCCAGTTGTGGCAACACGACTTTACGAAACGTGGTGAAGGGCGACAGGCCCAGCGCCGAGGCGGCTTCGAACTGGCCTTTAGGGACGGTTTTGAACGCTCCCAGCCAGATTTCACTGGAGAACGCGGCAAATACCAGGCTGAAGGCGATCATGGCGGCGACGAAGGTGTTGATCGTAAATTGCGTGTCGTAGCCCATCAGCGCCAGGATCTTTTGCGCAGCGATCTGGCAGCCGTAGTAAATGATCAGCAGCGTCAGCAGTTCTGGCAGCCCGCGAAACACGGTCGAAAAGGTTGTCGCCCAAGCGCGCATCCAGCGGTTTTTGGAACGTGCAGCCACCGCCACCACCAGGCCCAGAGGTAAACCAATGGGCAGGCAGCTCAAGGCCAGGGCAATGGTCACTAGCGAGCCGGCAAGCAGTGCCGAGCCCCAGCCACCACTGGCAAATGAAAGCAGAGAAAGTTGATCGAGCATGCTCGAATCCCCGGGCAAAATCGGGCCGATATTCAGCCGCTGCGCACACAGGGTGCGCAGGGCAAGGTAATGGGCGGGATGCCCTTAATACAGGGCAGGCAACTTAATAAATGTCGAAGTCGAAGTATTTGCTGGAGATCTTTTTGTAGGTGCCGTCAGCCACGATCTCGTCCAGCGCTTTGTTGAAACGCTCGCGCAGTTCGGTGTCTTGCTGGCGCACGGCAATGGCAGCGTCGGCCATCGTGCCGTCGACATCGCCAATAATCTTGCAGCAGTCTTTTCCGGTTTTATTGACCCACTCCAGCAGCGGGAATTTGTCGGCAATCACCACGTCAACACGCTCGTTGGCCAGTTCGCTATTGGCCTCATCCAGGGTTGGATAGAGTTTGAGATCCGCGTCTTTGTAGTGCTCCTCGGCATAGATGCTTTGGGTTGCAGCGCTCTGTGCACCGACGACCTTGCCTTTGAAATCACTCTGGGCATCGGTAATAGGCGAGTCTTTTGGCACCGCGATCGACAGCGGGGTGCGGTAATAGTGATTGGTGAAGGCGATTTTCTGTTTACGCTCTTCGTTCACAATCATCGAGGCCACAATGGCGTCGTACTTTTTTGCCATCAGGCCGGCGATGATGCCGTCCCAATCCTGTGCCACCAGGGTGCACTCGGCTTTCATGCGCTCGCACAGCGCCAGGGTGATGTCGACGTCAAAACCGTGCAGCGTGTTGTCTGAGTCAACGTAGTTAAACGGAGGGTAGGCGCCTTCCGTGGCGATTGTCAGTTTATCGGCCCAAGCGTTGGACGCTGCGGCCACAACCATTGCACATGCACTGGCAAAGCGAATGACATTGTTCATCTAGCACCTCGTTTTATTGTTTTGTGCCGGGTGAGGAGGTGTAGCCCACGAACTCGTTGTGCAAGGCCGCGGTTGCCTCAAGACGTTTTTCAACGTCGGGTCCCAGTTGTTTACACACTTCATTGACCAGCAAATGCACCAGCGACAGCATGGCTGCCGTGGATTCCCAGAACAGATTGAATTGGCTGGGTACGCGAAACACTTCATCGGCGTAGGCGTCGGCCCAGTCGCAAAAGGTGTCCGTCACCAGCGTTACCGCAATGCCCGCTTCACGCGCCTTGCGGCACAGGTGCTGGGCATGGCGCGAGTAGCGCCGGGCCTCAAACACCACCAGTGCGCAATCATTGGCGGGGGATAACAGCACATCGGCGTAATGCCCGGCGGCGCCATCCACCAGATGCACGCCATCGCGCAGGTATTGCAGCAAGTGCGCCATAGAGGCGGCGATGCCGCGTTCGGTCTGAAAACCGGCAATAAACACGTTGCGCCGCGTGGCCAGGCGCTGGCTGACGGTTTGCCATTCGCGCGTCAGGCTGTGTTCGTAGACCTTGACCAGCGCGCCGACTTCCAGCTCAAAGCTGCGTGGCAGTGCCTGCGGGCTTTGGCTCGATTGCTGGCGGAACTCTTGCAGGCGATCACCGACCAGCCAGGGACCATCGCCCAAGTCGTCTCTAAGGTCGTTTTTCAGTTCTTTGAAATGGCTGTAACCCAGTGCGCGACAGAAACGCCCGACGCTGGATTCGCTGACCCCCAGTGTGCTGGCGATGTCGGCGGCGGTTTGGAAAGGCAGCGCGTAAAGGTTGGCCAGCATGTAGCTGGCAATCGCCCGGCCCGAAGGCGCGGCGGTTGACAGACTGCTTTCCAAACGTTGTTTGATCGACTGACTCACGGCTGTTTTCCTGTTTTTATTTCAGCGCGTTGCAGAAAGTGAATGTTTTCTGTCATTAAGTCAACAATTGACAGATATCTGTCACCGCCGGATAGTTGGCCCCACAATAACAACTCGATTGGAGCGCCCGCATGTCTCAGTCCGCCTCTTCCGCGCAGGCCGTGGAATCGCTGTCTCTGGATCAACTGACCACTTTGTTGCAGCAGATTTTTGAACGCCACGGCACCTCGACGGCCGTTGCCAGGGTGTTGGCCGACAACTGCGCACGGGCACAACGCGATGGCTCCTACAGCCATGGCGTGTTTCGCATCCCGGGCTATTTGTCGTCACTGGCCAGCAATTGGGTGGATGGTCAGGCCACCCCCAAGGTGGAAGACGTGGCCTCAGGCTTTATCCGGGTAGACGCGGCCAATGGCTTCGCCCAACCTGCGCTGGCAGCCGCACGTGCGCTGTTGGTCGAAAAAGCCCGCAGTGCCGGGATTGCGGTACTGGCCATTCGTAATTCGCACCACTTTGCCGCGCTCTGGCCCGACGTTGAGCCGTTCGCCGAAGAAGGTCTGGTGGCGCTGAGCGTGGTCAACAGCATGACCTGCGTGGTGCCGCACGGTGCGCAAAAGCCGTTGTTCGGCACCAACCCTATCGCATTCGCTGCGCCACGCGCCGATGCCGACCCTATCGTGTTCGATCTGGCCACCAGCGCCATTGCCCATGGCGATGTCCAAATTGCTGCGCGTAAAGGCCATGAGCTGCCTGCGGGCATGGGCGTGGACCGTCGCGGTGAACCGACACAAGACCCCAAAGCCATCCTTGACGGTGGCGCGCTGCTGCCGTTTGGCGGGCACAAGGGGTCGGCGCTGTCGATGATGGTGGAGTTGCTGGCCGCGGCGTTGACGGGCGGTAACTTTTCGTTCGAATTCGACTGGTCCAAGCATCCGGGGGCGCAAACACCGTGGACCGGGCAGTTGCTGATTGTGATTGATCCCGGCAAATCGGGCGGCAACAGTTTTGCGCAACGCAGCAGCGAACTGGTGCGTCAGATGCAAGCCGTGGGGCTTGAACGCCTGCCGGGTGATCGTCGGTTCAAGGAACGGGCCAAATCGCTGCTTGCGGGCATTCCGTTGGCAGCGGACGAACTGGCCAGGCTGCGCGCGCTGGCGCAATAACGGCTGGCGTTTGTTGCGCGGGTTAAGAAAACAACTGGCGAATGAGGTTGGGCGTGCACCCGGTCCAACGTTTGAGTGAGCGTCGAAAGTTGGCCGGGTCGCTGAAATTAAGGTACTGCGCCACGTCTTCATTGCTCATGCCTTTGATCTGGTACAGGTACAGCGCCATGTGCTTGCGTGCCTGGTCCTGCTGGGCCTGAAAGTGGGTGCCGTGCTTGCTCAATTTGCGCTTGAGGGTGGCCTGGCTCATGCCAAAGGTCTGCGCCGTCAGCTCAAGACTCGGTGCGTGCTGCGCGTGGTTGCGTAAGTACACGTATAAGCGGTCGATCAAACTGGCACTGAAACCCAGCGCATTCAGTTCGTTGCGGGCTAGCTGCAACGACACTTGCCGGGCGATGGCAGACGCATTGGGCCACGGCCGGGTGAGGTATTCACGCGGGATGCGCATCAGGTCCAACTGGCAGCCAAACTGGCTGTTTTCTCCCAGATGCACCCAGTATTGCTCTACATAACGCGGTTCGGCATGGCTGAAGTGGCACTCCCACGGCAGGCGTTCGCCACTGAGCCACTGACTCATGGCCAGCAAGGCGGTCATGCTCGCTTCCAGCACAAAACGCAGTTGCTCCTGTGCGCCGCTGCTGTCGAGCCAATACACATAGGCATATTTCTCGTCGAGCAGCAGCCGTGGTGTCAACAGCGGGCTGAGCAGGGCACGGTGGTGAATCACGGTTTGCAGGGCGTGTTGCAGGTTGGGCGCCTGTTGCAGGGCGTGGCTGGCGGGGCCGTAATGACCTGGCAGTAAACGCTGACCGAGCAGGAAACTGCTGTCGTCGGCGTCCAGTAATCGCCGGGCATTGGCAATCAGGCTGAAGAATTGCTGCGGGCTGAGACGGGTGGTGCCGGCCAGAATGTCGTCGTAAAACAACCCCGTGCCACGTAACAGGCGATGGCTGTCGATGTCCCGTGACAGCGCCAGGTCAATCAACGCAGCGGGTTGGTAATGGCCCGCGATGAACCGCGTGTCGGCTTCGTACCACGCCTCGAATTGGCTCATGCGCGTTTGACCCGTAGCGGCTTGGCGCGGGCGAGTGCCAGGTTCAGGCGCTTGAGCAGGGGCTCGGTGGTTTCATCGACCGCCATCACCACCGCCGTGCTGGCACTCAAGTAGACCCGCTCGCCTTGTTGACGGGTTTTATGCGCCAGGCTCAGTACGGCCTGTTCCAGTTCAAGTGCCAACAAGCGCGCCTGACTTTCGCCGGTGGTGGGCAGCACCACCACAAAGCGATCCCCCGCCAGGCGGCAGAGCAGGTCGTGACGACGCAGGTTGAGCAGCAACAATTGGCTGATGGCTTGCAGCACGGCGTCACCTTCAGCGTGGCCGTATTGCTGATTGATCGCGGCAAAGTGATCGAGGTCCAGCGCCAGTAACGACAGCGGTTGTTGCTGCTCAGTGCTTTGCGTCAGGCAATCGCTGACCTGGCGTTTGAGGTAGTCGGCCCCGCCTAGCGGCGTGAGTTTGTCGAACAGACGATGTTCGCGAAACACCCGTTCGCGTTTTTCCATTTGCTGGCTGATGGCCAATTGTTCGCGGTGCCAGTGAAACAGGCCGAGGGTCAGCAGCACCATGCCCACCGGCATCGGGGCCGACTCCAGCCAGTGATCCCAGCCGATGTGCTTGGGCAGGCGGATGAATTCGTCGAGCACGTCGATCCACCATGAAAAAAACATGAAGCACAAACCGCTGGCGAGGTAGTCAGTGACGCGCCCGGCAGGGCGGCTCTTGAGCACCAGCGCCAACCAGAAAAGCATGAACAGCGCCGTACCGCCCTCGCCGAAAATATCCAGCCATTGCCATTCGCTGAAGGCTTTCGGGGTGCCGAACGCCACATTGAGCAGCAGCCCGAAGTTGGCGCCGAACACCAGCAGCGTGAGCTTGTAGCGATGATGTTTAAGTACGTTTAACCACGTCATAAGGGGTCTACCAAAATGCAGTGCCGGTCAGCACAACAGAGGTGTGTGACAGCGGTATGACGGGGCAGGCAGGTCGAATCAGCTCAGGTGTGTTGCCAGAAATTTCCTTTAAACAGCCTCCTGTCGTCGCGGCCATAGGCTGCGATGGGCTGCGCAACAGTCATGACGTTCATAGGCGCTGCCAACGTGCTCGCTGCCAGCACCCGCGACGACGGCGTGTTGGGTCAAATCAGCTCAGTTGGCCCTTCAATACCCCTTAAACCCTGCTTTTACGGGATGTCTCGCCGAGGACTGTCACAGCACTGTCATTCGCCGTGCCTAGTTTTCGCTACCTATTGCCGGGCCACTTGCCGGGTCGTTAGCGGGTTTCTGGGGGAACACAAGCATGTACACAAGCCGCAGCAAGGCGCAGTGGGTGGGGTTTACGGTCAGTGCGCTGGCCTTGGCGATTGCCAGCGAACGACTGAGTGCCGCCGATGCTACGGCGGCCGGTGCCACCGAGCATGTTGAGGTGGTGGGCCAGGCGGCCAGCATTGATCAGGCACTCAAGCAACAGCGCAACTCAGACAACATCGAAAGCGTGGTGCATGCCGATGGTGTCGCGCAGTTACCGGATGCCAACGTCGCCGAAGCGGTGCAGCGCCTGCCGGGCATCAGTGTGGAGCGGGATCAGGGCGAAGGGCGGTTTGTCAGCGTGCGCGGCCTGGGCCCGGATCTCAACAGCGTCACCATCAATGGCACGTTGGTGCCGTCCCCTGAGAGCGCGCGCCGTGCCGTGGCGCTGGATGTGTTGCCCGCCGAGCTGGTGCAGTCTTTATCGGTGATCAAGACCCTGACCCCGGACATGGACGCCAACTCGTTGGGCGGTACGGTCGATGTACAGAGCTTGTCGGCGTTCGATCACAAAGGGCTGTTTTTCACCGGCAGCAGCGAGGCGGGGTACAACAAAAACACCCACCAGACCAGCCCCAAGCTGTCCGGTGCGATCAGTGATCGCTTCAGCTTGGGCGATGGCGTCGACAACTTTGGGGTGGCGGCCGCCCTCAGTTGGAACAAACGTGACTTTGGTTCAGACAACGTCGAAACCGGCGGTGCCTGGGACTTCACTGACGGCGCGCGACTCAACAGCTTCGAACAGCGGGTGTATGACATCAGCCGCGAGCGCACCGGCGGCGGCCTGAATGTGGATTACAAGCCTGACGATGACACCCGCCTGTATGTGCGTACGTTGTACAGCCGCTACAAAGACACCGAAACCCGCAACTCCACCCACCTCGAATTCGACACGCCGCAGGCAGCTGGAGAGTTGGGCAAGGCAAAAGCCAAGCGCAAGCTCAAGCAGCGCGAAGAAACACAGGAAATCCAGTCTTACGTGTTCGGTGGCGAACGCCTGCTGGGCCTGTGGACCCTCAGCGGGCAGGCGGGCTACAGCAAGTCGAGCGAAGACAGCCCAGGGCATATCGCCGGCGCCACCTTGAAGGGCAACACGAATTTCCCCGACAGTGGTTTTTACGACACCGAAAAGCCGCGTCCGATCATTGGAGCGGGCTTTTATGACCCGTCCAATTTCTCGCTCGATAAGGTGGACTGGGAAGCGCAAAACACCCAGGACACCGAGAAAAATATCCGCCTTGATCTGGCCCGCGACTATGACGTGCAAGGCTATGCCGCGCAGGCCAAATTTGGCGGCAAGGTCAGTCGGCGCAATAAAGACAACGACCTCAATGCCTGGGTCTACAAGGACTTCGACGAGGCGGGTTTTAACGACGCGCAATTGAACATGAGCGCGTTCGACAAGGGCAACGTGCACTATCAATTGGGCCAGTTCGGCCCCGGTCTCAGCGGTGGTGCGATCAAGGATCTGATCGGCGGGCTTACCCCCGATGCTTACTACGATGAGCAGGAATCGCGGGCCAATGACTTCAAGATTCGCGAAGACATTAATGCGGCGTACGTGATGAATACCGTCGACATCGACGACTGGCGCTTTATCGCGGGCATGCGCTACGAAGGCACCGAGTTTGAAGCCAAGGGCACTGGCGCGCGCGACGGGGTGTTTGAAGCGCAGGACACCAAACGCGATTACCACCACTGGTTGCCGGGGCTGCACGCGCGTTATCAATGGGGTAAAAACACCCAACTGCGCGCCGCGTGGACCAACGCCGTGGTGCGGCCGACCTTCGGCCAGTTGGCACCGGGTTTTGTGATCGACGATGACCAAGCCACCTTTGGCAACCCCAACCTCAAGCCGCTGGAATCGAGCAACTTCGACCTCGGCATCGAGCACTACATGGGGCAGGCGGGCACCGTCTCGGCGTTCCTTTTCTATAAAGACATCAAGAACTTTGTCTACAACAACGATTTGGCGGGCAGCGGCCAGTGGGCTGACTTTAGCGAGGCGCATACCTACGCCAACGGCGACAGCGCCAAGTTGTACGGGTTGGAGCTGGCCTACTCGCAGAAATTTGACTGGCTGCCCGCGCCGTGGAACGGCCTGTTGCTGGGTGCCAACACGACGTTCAGCCGCTCCAGCGCCAGCATTGAAGGCTTTGACCAGGCCCGGGGGATGAACCGCAAGCGTGACATCGACTTGCCGAACCAATCCGACACCGTGGGCAACCTGATGCTGGGCTGGGAGGACGACACACTCAGCCTGCGCCTGTCGGCCAACTACAAATCGCAGTACCTCTACGAGTTGGCGGGCATCGCTGACAAAGCCCACGACCTGCATGTCGATGCGCAGACGTTTGTTGATTTCAGTGCCCGCTATTCGCTGACCAAAAACCTGCAAGTCAGCTTCGAGGCGCAAAACCTCACCAACCAGCCTTACTTCGTCTACAGCGGCAACCGTCGCTACAACAACCAGTACGAAGAGTACGGGCCAACCTATTCGTTGGGCCTGACCTTTACCCATTTCTAAGTGCGGCCCGAGCGGGCCTGTAGAAGGAATCTTCGATCATGCGTTTTAACTGTAAACCGTGCCTGTTGCCGCTGTTGATCAGCCTGAGTGCAGGCCATGCGCAGGCCGCCACGCCCGTAACCGCGCCGACGCTTAAGCCTTGGAGCGCCACCAAAGCCCAGGCCTTGGGTTGGCTCGCCGGGGATCAGCGCCTGGCGGTGAGCAAGCGTGAAGGTGTGTTGCTGCTCGACGCGCAAGGCAAAACCCTGAGCCATGTGCCGGGGGCATTCGCCTCGTTGGACAGTCGCGCCTTGGGCGATCAAGTGCTGGTGGCCAGCCATGACGAGAAGAAACAGCAAGTGGCGCTGTTCAGCCTCAATCCCCAGAGCCACGAATGGCTGGCGCCGGTCTATTTACCGAGGCGTGATTACGCGGTCAACGGTGTGTGTCTGTACCGCGACGAGGCAAGCAATATTTACCTGTTCACTGTCGGCGAGGAGGGCAAGGGCGAGCAATGGCTGGTGGCCGCAGACCGTAAACGGCTGAATCAGCCGCGTTTGGTGCGCAGCCTGCCGCTGCCGCCAGAGGCTGGCTTGTGTCAGGTCGACGACGCGGCACATCAGTTGTTCGTCAATGAACAGAAGGTGGGCTGGTGGGCGTATCCGGCCCATGCCGAGGCGCAGGCTTCACGGGTACCGGTGGCGATGATCGAGCCGTTTGGCGAGGTGAAACAGGCGGCCGGGGCCATGGTGCCAGTACCGGGCGGGATGCTGGGCCTTGATCCAAAAGCTGGCGAACTGCACCTCTATCAGCAGCAAGGCAAGGGCTGGTCGCCCGTGGCCCGCTTCCCGTTGAAGCCGCTGGTTGAACCCGAGCACCTGGCGGTGCGCCAGACGCCACAAGGGCTGGACGTGTGGGTGCAGGACGCTGACAACAATCAGCTGTTTGAAGGCCGACTGAGCTGGAATCCCGTCCCGGTGAGTGTGCCGCCGGTGTTGCCCGTGGTGAAACCTTCCGTACAAACCGACCCCGTCGTGAGCCAGGGCGATGCGGCGGATGACCCGGCGATTTGGCTTCACCCGCACGATCTGGCGTTGAGTCGGGTGCTGGGCACTAATAAAAAGAACGGCCTTGAGGTGTATGACCTGCAAGGGCGGCGCGTACAACATCTGGAAGTGGGGCGCTTGAACAACGTTGATGTACGCCCGGATTTCAAGCTGGGCACGCGCACTGTGGATCTGGCGGTGGCGACCAATCGGGATCACAACAGCCTGAGCGTGTTCAGCATCGACCGCGCCACAGGTGAGGTCCGTGCAGCAGGCGAGGTGCCGACACCGCTCAAGGATATTTACGGGTTGTGCCTGTTCAAGGCGCCCACGGGTGAGATCTACAGCTTTGCCAATGACAAGGACGGCACCTTTTTGCAACACCGCTTGAGCGCCAAGGGCGAGCAGGTGCAAGGCGAACTGGTGCGTCAGTTCAAGGTCGCGACCCAACCTGAAGGCTGTGTTGCCGATGACACGCATCAACGCCTGTTTATCGGTGAGGAAGACGTGGCGGTGTGGGCACTGGACGCGCGACCCGAGCAACCGGCCGCCCTGAGCAGCGTGATCAACGTCGGTGGGCCAGTGCACGATGATATTGAAGGGCTGGCGCTGTATCAGGGCGAAAAAAACAGCTATCTGGTGATTTCCAGCCAGGGCAATGACAGCTACGTGGTGCTTGATGCGCAACCGCCGTATGCGTTACGTGGCGCCTTTCGGGTCGGCGTGAACGCCGAGGCCGGGATTGACGGTGCGTCAGAGACCGATGGCCTGGAAGTGACCTCCGCCAACCTCGGCGGCCCGTTTACCCAAGGCATGCTGGTGGTGCAGGACGGGCGCAAGCGTATGCCCGAGCACAGTCAGAACTACAAATACATCCCGTGGGCCGATGTGGCCAAAACCCTGAACTTGCCTTGATCGGGCTGTCATCAGCCGTTCACCGCTGTGGGTTTGAATCTTTCGGTGCGTCACTCGCGCAGAGCGGCGCCTACTTGAGCAAGGAGTAAGGCATGCAAGCCAGCATGGAACACATGACGATCTGGGGTCTGATCAGCGACGCAAGTCTGTTGGTCAAAGGGGTGATGCTGGTGTTGTTTCTGGCGTCGTTGCTGAGCTGGTTTTTAATCGTGGGCCGCAGCGCTGTGTTGCGCCGCAGCGAGCGTGGCATGGACGCTTTTGCCGAACGACTGCGTGCGCCCGGTGAGCTGAACACGTTGTACCGCGAGAGCCGCGACAACCAGCATGAAGACGCAGGCGCCGATCAGGTTTTCGCCGCTGCTTACAACGAATATGCGCAACTTAAGCAACAGCCCGGCATTGACCCGCAGGGTGTGATGCAAGGGATTGAACGGGCGTTGTATGTAGCAATCAGTGAACAGGAGGTACGGCTGGAAAAGGGCTTGCAGTTTCTGGCCACGGTCGGTTCGGTCAGCCCCTACATCGGCCTGTTTGGCACCGTGTGGGGGATCATGAATTCTTTTATCGGTTTGTCTCAGGTACAGCAGGCCACGTTGTCGGCGGTGGCGCCGGGGATTGCCGAAGCCTTGATTGCCACTGCGATCGGTTTGTTTGCGGCCATCCCGGCAGTGATTGCCTATAACCGGTTTTCTTCCCGGGCCCAGACTTTGCTGACGCGCTATTACAGCTTGGGTAACGAAGTACAAATGCGCTTGTACCGAGGCCTGCATGCGGGTTCTCGGAACATGGCGGCTGCTGCCTGACAGGGAGTTTGATCATGCTTGCTCGACCACAACGCAAACACGGGCCAAAAGCCGAAATGAACGTGGTGCCCTACATCGATGTGATGTTGGTATTGCTGGTGATTTTCATGGTGACCGCGCCGATGCTGACCCAGGGGGTCAAAATCGAACTGCCCAAAGTGGCCAGCGAGGCGTTGGTCAATGACAAGCCGCAGAGCATTCTTACGTTGTCGGTGAAGGCCGACGGTGGCTATTACTGGAACCTGGGCCGTGAGCTGGACAGCCAACACCAGACCGACAGCGCTGTCAGCCTTGAAGAGTTGCAGGCCAAGATTGGTCAGGTGGTGGCTCAAAACGGCGACACCCAGGTGTACATCCGCGCTGACAATGAGGCCGGTTATGGCAGCGTGGTCAAGGCCATGGCCGCCTTGCAGCAAGGCGGCGTCAGCAACCTGGGGCTGGTGACCGAGGCGGCGCAATGAACGTTGCCGTGATGGACGTGCGGCCTGTGGCATGGGAGTGGTGGAGGCGCAACAGTCAGGCATGGGCGCTGACGGTTGCGCTGCATGGCACGATAGTGGCGTTGCTGGTGGTGGGCTGGACGCTGGAGCCTGCGCCCGTGAACGCACCCTCAGTGTTGAAAACCCGTTTGATTACCTTGCCCGCACAGCCTCAGGTTGCACCGGCTGCGCAACCGCTGGCGGTCGAGGCGCCCGTGCCAGTGATTGAAGCTCCGCCCAAGGTCAAACCTGCGCCCGTTGATCCGCAGCTCCAGGTGCGCAAACTCGAACAGGCCGCGCTGGCGCGCAAACGGGTGGCGGAGCGAAAACAGACGCAGCAAGTTCAGGAGGCACTTCAAGCCCAGCAGGCGCAGCCACTCATACACGCGCAACAACGAGGTGCTGAGCAGGCACGGCTGGGGGCAGCTAACGCGCAGCGGACTCAACAGCTCGCTGCTGTGGCCGATGTCCGCCAATACCTGCCGATCAGCAAAGAAGCACCGGACTACCCGCAACGGGCACTCGACAAAGGCATTGAAGGGGATTGCACGGTGGAATATTCGGTCACCCCCCAAGGCAAGGTCGAAAACCCCAAGGTGGTCGGCAACTGCCACCCGATGTTTATGCGTCCTTCGCTGTTGGCGGCCGCCACTTTTCGATATCAACCGCGCGTGGTGGATGGGCAGGCCGTGAGCGTGCCGGGCGTTCGCAACACCTTCCACTACAAAATTCAGTAGTGCATCACTCCTCAAGCTGACAAACATCAAAGCCCGAGCCTCGATCCTGACCTATGCTGCAGGCGATTTTATGCATTAGGAGATGGCCATGAATGTGCCCGCAACCACCCCGGAGCCGACGACGGCAAAATTGAAATTGCCCTTGGGTCTCGTGATTGCTGTTGTGGTCATGGTCGGCATTTTGTTGCTGCCACTGCCGGCAGATTTACCGGTCGCAGGCCACCGTATGCTGGCGATTCTAGCCTTTGCGGTGGTGGTCTGGATCACCGAAGCGGTGTCGTACGAAGCCAGTGCGATCATGATCACGTCGCTGATGGCGTTTTTGATCGGTATGGCGCCGACACTGGACGATCCGTCCAAACTGTACGGTACGTCGGCCGGGATCACGATGGCCCTGACCGGCTTTTCCAATGCCGCACTGGCGTTGGTGGCGGGTGCGCTGTTTATTGCGGCGGCCATGACCCATACCGGTCTGGACCGGCGCATCGCGTTGGTGACGCTGTCCAAAATCGGTACCAGTACCCGGCGTATTCTGCTCGGGGCTATCGCCGTCACCATTTTGCTCAGCCTGGTGGTGCCCAGTGCCACGGCGCGCAGTGCCTGCGTGGTGCCGATCATGATGGGGGTGATTTTGGCGTTCGGTGTGGACAAGCGTTCCAACATCGCCGCCGGGATCATGATTGTGGTCGCGCAAGGCACCAGCATCTGGAACGTGGGGATTCAAACGGCGGCGGCGCAAAACCTGCTGACCGTGGGCTTTATGGACAAGATGCTGGGCGCACGTGTGAGCTGGATCGACTGGCTGATTGCCGGGGCGCCGTGGGCGATCATCATGTCAGCGGTGTTGTTGTTTGTGGTGCTTAAAATGCTGCCGCCTGAAAGCGACAGCATTCCGGGCGGTAAGGAAGCGGTGGAGCAATCATTGCGCGAATTGGGGCCGATGACGGCCCCGCAAAAACGCTTGATGGCGGTGTCCATTGCTCTGTTGCTGGCGTGGGCGACCGAGGGCAAATTGCACAGCTTTGACACCACCTCGACCACCTATGCGGGCCTGGTTTTCTTGCTGTTGCCGCGGTATGGGGTGATGACCTGGAAAGACGTGCAATCACGTATTCCGTGGGGCACGGTGATTGTATTCGGGGTGGGCATCAGCTTGGGGACTGCGCTGCTCACTACCCAGGCCGGGCAATGGTTGGGGGTGCAGGTGGTGGCGCACACGGGGCTTGATCAGGTCGGGCCGCTGGGTATCTTTGCGATTCTGGGTGCGTTCCTGATTTTGATCCATTTGGGATTTGCCAGTGCAACCGCGCTAACTTCGGCTTTGTTACCCATTTTGATTGCAGTGCTGCAAACCTTGCCGGGTGAATTCAATCGGTTGGGCATGACCATGCTGCTGGGTTTTGTAGTCAGTTATGGCTTTATCTTGCCGATCAATGCGCCACAAAACATGGTGTGCCTGGGCACGCAAACCTTCACCGCCAAACAATTCGCCAAGGTGGGTTTGATTGTTACCGCTGTGGGGTATGTGTTGATGCTGGGCTTTGGCGCGACGTACTGGAAGTGGTTGGGGTTGATGTAAAGCCTGCGGCAGCGTCTAGCGTCTAGCGTCTCTTGTCGCCGCTGCCGAAGGCTGTACCCGGCGGCTGGGTGGTCGTAAAACCATGCCGCCCGCTACATCCGATACTGCGCAGCGTTCAGGTTGGTGATTACTGCGCAATCTGGCGATGCATTGGGCAACGGCTACAAGAATGTGGGTAAGCGTTTAACTGCCACCTTCGCTGCGCCCACCGCTGCTGACTTCTGCCGGTACGTTTTCGCCTGCCATGCGTTTGCGGAACAACGAGGTACGTGCGAGCAGCAACGTAGTTACCGGAACGGTGATGGACAGCAAAATCGGGATCAGCCAGGCGTGCAGTACCGGTGTGGATTTAAGCGCCGAGAAGTACAGGATCGAGGCCAGTGCCACGCCCCAGGCACCGATGGTGGATGCCAGCGCAGGCGGGTGCATGCGCTGGAAGAAGTCCTTGAGGCGTAACAAGCCGATGGCGCCGCACAGGGCGAACAGGCTGCTCAGCACCAGCAACACCGCTACCGGTATTTCAATCCACAGGGATAACTCGCTGATTGAATTCATTCGATCACCTCACCGCGCAGCAGGAATTTGGCCAGCGCAAACGATCCGACAAAGCCAAACAGCGCTATCAGCAGTGCACCTTCAAAGTACGTGTCACTGGCATAGCGAATGCCTAGCACCAGCATCATCAACATGGCCACGATGTACAGGTAGTCCAGTGCAAGGACTCGATCTTGTGCTGAGGGGCCTTTGAACAGCCGGATCAGTGTCAGGACCATGGCCAGGCTGAAGATGAACAGGCTCAGCAAAATGGCATTGGAGAGCAGGGCACTCATTCAAAGATCTCCATCAGTGGGCGCTCGTAGGTGGACTTGAAGTGCTCAATGAAGTGCGCTTCATCGTCCAGATCGAACACGTGCAACAGCAGGATACTGCGGTCCAGTGCCAGTTCCGACCAAATGGTGCCCGGTACGACGGTGGTAATCATCGACAAGGCTGCCAGGCCGTTGGCGTCACGCAGGTCCAGCGGGATTTTGATAAACCGGGATCGCGGTGGTCTTTTGCCCGCATTCAAGACGCCCCACGCAACCGCGATGTTAGAGACGATAACGTCACGCCCCACCACAAAGAACAGTTTGATGATCACGCCGGGGCGCCGGATGCGGATCGGCAGCGGGCGCAGCGGAGCCATCATCAGCGGCGCCAGAAACCCCAGGGCCGCGCCCAGCAGTAGATTGCCCGCGCTTAAGGACAAGTTCAGCAGTAACCACAGTAACCACAATGCCAGTGACAGCCACGGCGCAGGGAACAGGCGCTTCATGGTTGCACCTCTTGCATGGCCGCTTTCGATTCAGGACTGAGCACAGGGCGTGAACCCATGACCGCCATGACATAGCGCTCGGGGTTATTCAGCGTGTCTGCCGCGGCCTGGGTATAGCGCAACAGGGGTTCAGCCTTGAAGGTCAGCACGACGCACAGCCCCAGCAGCACCACGATAGGAATGCACTCATAGCGGCGCAACAAAGGGGATGGCCGCTCAAGGGGTGTCCAGAAGCGCTGAATGCCCAGGCGCGAGAAGCCAATCAGCGACGCCAGCCCGGAAAGAATCAACAGTGCCAGCAGGCACCACGCGGCGGTAGAAACAGGTGCGTCACTGGCATTGCCCAGTCCCATCGGGTTGAGCAGTGCGTTGAGCAGGCTCAGTTTGCCAATGAACCCGGACAGTGGCGGCATGCCGATAATCAGTAGCGCGCAGGCAATGAAGCTCAAGCCGAGGAAGGCCATGGTCCAGGGAATGATTTGCCCCACCACGGCTTTTTGTTCATCGTCCAGGTTGGTGCCACGCGGCGGGTTGAGCGATTCCATCAAACTGGGCAGTTGCCCGACGTCATCTTCAAGGAGCATTTCATTTGAAGAACGTGAACGTTCGATCAGTTCAGCCAAGAGGAACAGGGCACTGAGGGCCAGGGTGGAGCTGACCAGGTAAAACAGGGCAGCGGCCGTGAGGTTGGGCTGTGCAAAGCCCACCGCCGACAGCAGAATCCCGGCAGAGACCAGAATGCTCAAGCTGGCCATGCGTTCGAGTCGTTGTGCGGCCAGAATGGCGATGGCGGCACACACAATGGTGGCCATGCCGCCGTAGATCAGCCAGTCACTGGCAAAGTACGCCGAAGCGCCCGCTTGACCTGAAAACAGCAGGGTCCAGAGGCGCAGAACGGTATAGATGCCGACTTTGGTCATGATGGCAAACAGCGCAGCGACTGGCGCACTTGCAGAGGAGTAAGCCGGGACCAGCCAGAAATTCAACGGCCACATGCCGGCCTTGGCTAAAAAGGCGACGGCCAAAATGGCCGCTCCGGCGTGCAGCAAACCACGGTCGGCTTCAGGCACCAGCGGGATTTTCAGCGCCAGATCGGCCATGTTCAGCGTGCCGGTGACGCCGTATATCAAGGCCGCGCCAATGAGGAACAAAGAGGAAGCCAGCAGGTTGATCGAGATGTAATGCAAACCCGCAGACACGCGGGCCTTGCCCGAGCCATGCAGCATCAGCCCGTAAGAGGCGGCCAGCAACACTTCAAAGAAAACGAAGAGATTGAACAGGTCTGCGGTCAGAAACGCACCGTATAACCCCATCAACTGGATCTGGAACAGGGCATGGAAACTGGCACCGGCCCGGTCCCATCGCGCCATCGCAAACAGCAGCGCGCAACTGGCGATCACCCCCGTCAGAACCAGCATCAAGGCGGACAGGCGATCGACCACCAGCACAATGCCAAACGGCACCTGCCAGTTACTCGGTAAATAGACGCCAATCGAAGCCGGTGCGCTTTGTTGCTGGGTCCAGAGCAACAAGGTCACAGAGATGGCCAAGCCAATCAGGGTCGACACCAGGTTGATTCGGGCCTTCATGGGGCGGTGCTTTTCACCCAGTAGCAACATGCACGCGGCGGTGAGCAGCGGTAGCAGGATGGGCGCAATAATCAGATGCGGCATCAGGTTCATTCTTTAGGCTCCCGGCCATCCACGTGGTCGGTACCGGTCAGGCCCCGCGAAGCCAGCAAGACCACCAGAAACAGCGCGGTCATGGCAAAGCTGATAACGATTGCAGTGAGCACCAGTGCCTGAGGCAATGGGTCGGTGTAGTTGAGCAAGTCTTGCGGGACGCCGTCCTTGATCACCGGTTCTTTGCCGATGAACAGGCTGCCCATGCTGAAAATGAACAGGTTGACCCCGTAAGACAGCAGGCACAGGCCCATGACCACCTGAAAGGTACGAGGGCGTAGCACCAGCCAGGTGCCAGAGGCCGCGAGCACCCCGATAGCAATAGCAATGACTTCTTCCATCAAGCGGCTCCTGTCTTGGATTGTGCAGCGGCTTGCTGGCTTGGACGGTGCGCCCGTACTGACTGGTGAGCGAGCGCAGTGAGAATCAGCAACGTAGCGCCCACCACAACGGCGTAGACGCCGATATCAAAGAACAATGCACTGGCCACGTGGATATCACCCAACACCGGCAAGCTGAAGTGCGCGGTGTGAGTCGTCAGGAACGGGTAGCCAAAACCGATCGCCCCCAAGCCGGTGACGGTGGCGAACAACAAGCCTGTACCCATCCAGCGCAGCGGTCGCAGACTCATCTGAGCTTCAACCCACTGCGTACCGGCAACCATGTATTGCAGGATAAACGCCACCGACATCACCAGCCCGGCGACGAAACCGCCGCCCGGTTGGTTGTGCCCACGCATGAACAAGTACATCGACACCACGAACGCGATGGGCAGCAACAAGCGCACCAGCACCGCAGGCACCATCATGAAGCCCAGCGCAGTGTCACTGGCGCTGCGCGGGTTCACCAGGTCGGTGACCACGTCTTTGGCCAGCAGACGCTGCTGGGCGGGCAGCTCCATGCTCTCTTTGGGAGGGCGGAAGCGGCGCAGTAAGGCGAACACAGTCAGGGCAACGGCAACCAGAACGGTGATCTCTCCCAGGGTGTCAAAGCCCCGGAAGTCCACCAGCATCACATTCACCACATTGCTTCCTCCGCCTTCAGGCAGGGCGCGACTGAGGTAGAACGAGGAAATGTCGTTAGGGGTCTGGCGGGTCAGCATCGCGTAAGACAGCAGGGCCATGCCGCCACCCACAACGGCAGACAGCAGCAAGTCACGCAGGCGACGAATGCGCGCCTTACGCAATGAACTGGGCAGTGGCGAGACTTCTTCGATCCGGCGTGGCAACCAGCGTAAACCAAGCAAAATCAGGACAGTCGTCACGACTTCGACCACCAGTTGGGTCAGGGCCAGGTCGGGCGCCGAGAACCATACGAAGGTCACGCACGTCACCAGACCACAGACGCTGACCATGGTCAGGGCCGCAAGACGGTGATACTTGGCTTGCCAGGCGGCGCCCAGTGCACAGGCAATGGCCATCAACCACAGGGTGACAAACACGATTGAACCCGGGATTTTGGGGCGGTCGCCCCAGCTCAGGCCGCTGTAGATCAGTGGGATTAAACCGGCAATCACGGCCGCCAATACCAAGAGGAACAGCTGGCTTTGCAGGCGTTGGGTGCTGAGGCGACGCTCCATACGCCGTGCCCCGCGCATGATGACGACCAGGCTGCGCTCGAAGAAACGCTTGCCACTGAAGTAGCGAATCAACGGCGGAAGGGCAAAACGATCGAGTTTGAGCTGTTTGCGCAGCAGCACGTAGAGCAGGATGCCCCCCGACATGGCAATCAGGCTCATGATCATTGGAGCATTGAGGCCATGCCAGATGGCCAGGCTGTACTCGGGCAGTTCGCCACCCACGACGGGTTGCGCGGCGGCAGCAAGCAGCGGGCCTACGGTTTGCGCCGGGAAGATGCCGACCATCAAGCAGGTGAATACCAGCAGCTCTACCGGGGCGCGCATCCAGCGCGGCGGCTCATGCGGTGTGTGCGGCAGGTCAGTCGCGGGTGGGCCGAAGAACACATCGACCGTAAAGCGCAAGGCATAGGCCACGCTGAACGTACCGGCAACGGTCGCGATGACAGGCAGTGCGATTTCAACCCATTTTGTGGAGTTGATGAACACGGTTTCGGCGAAGAACATTTCTTTGGACAGAAAACCGTTGAGCAGGGGGACACCCGCCATCGAGGCGCTGGCGACCATGGCCAGCGTCGCCGTATACGGCATCAGCTTGAACAGGCCACTGAGCTTGCGAATGTCTCGCGTGCCGCTTTCGTGGTCGATGATGCCCGCGGCCATGAACAATGATGCTTTGAAGGTGGCGTGATTGAGGATATGGAAGACAGCAGCGACAGCGGCCAATGGACTGTTCAGGCCCAGCAGCAAGGTGATCAGGCCCAAATGGCTGATGGTCGAGTAGGCGAGCAGACCTTTGAGATCGTTTTGGAACATGGCGCAATAAGCACCTAATACCAAGGTGCAGGCCCCCGCACCACTGACGATCCAGAACCATTGTTCACTGCCCGAGAGCGAAGGCCACAGCCTTGCCAGCAGAAAAACCCCCGCCTTGACCATGGTTGCCGAATGCAGGTAAGCCGAAACGGGGGTGGGTGCCGCCATTGCGTGAGGCAGCCAGAAATGAAACGGAAATTGTGCGCTTTTGCTGAGGGCGCCGATCAGTATGAGTGTGAGCAGGATTGGATAAAGGCTATGGGCGCGAATTTGATCGCCCGCTGCCAGCACAGCATCCAGATCATAGCTGCCGACGACATGGCCGAGCAGCATGACGCCTGCCAGCAGGCACAGTCCCCCCGCGCCGGTGACCATCAACGCCATGTAGGCGCCGCGTCGAGCATCTGAGCGATGGTGCCAGTAACCAATCAGCAAGAATGAAAAGAGGCTGGTGAGTTCCCAAAAGAACACGATTTGAATCAGGTTGCCTGACAACACTAGACCGAGCATCGCGCCCATGAACGCCAGGAAAAACGCGAAAAAGCGCGGTACAGGGTCTTCGGGGGACATGTAGTAGCGGGCATACAGCGACACCAGTGTGCCGATGCCCAGCACTAAAATCGAGAACAGCCAGGCAAACCCGTCCAGACGCAGAACAAAGTTCAAGCCGAGACTGGGCAGCCACATGAACTCTTCACGTATCACGCCCCCGTGGGCGATTTGCGGATAGAGCATCGCGACTTGAATGGTGCCAACGAGTGCAATCAGACCGGCCAACAGTGATTCACTGTTACGCGCGTTGTGCGGCAAAACAGCCGCCAGACAGCTGCCGATAAAGGGCAGAAGCAGTAGAACTATCAGGGACATAGGCTTCTAATCTGCAGGAGTTTGTGAGCGATCATACGTGGCGAGCAGGGGATCACCAACAGCCATGCTGCGGCTCAATCCTACAAAATGTGTACAAACCGTTGAAGGGTTTGCCCAACTTCATCCTTGTATGAGCGCTCCCGAGTATGAGTATTTACGTTGTGTGTCAGAGAACTGGAATCAGTCGCAGGCTTTATCGCCTTGCTTCTCATCGGGTTCCTCGATTGCTTTACCCTTTGTTTTTAACTCACTCACGATCACTGCTGCAACAATCAATACTGCGCCAAGCAATGCAATACCGGGCAATCGCTCACCGGCAAGACGTCCGGCGATACCGGCCCACACCGGCTCGCCTGCATAAATGAGGGTAGCGCGTGTCGGAGAAACGCTCTTTTGCGCCCAATTCATTGCAACCTGTATCACGGCGCTGGCGGCACCGAGGCCCACAGCACTGATTAACAATAGCCACGAAAAATCCGGAACGGCTTCTTGAGTCGGAACGGTCAGGATGAACGCCAGAATGGAGGCTGTGCTTAATTGCACCACTGTTACGCGTCGGACATCGACTTTACCGGCGTAAGCACTGATCAGAATAATCTCGGCCGCTATGGCGACAGCACTGATTAATGTGGCGATCTCCCCGCAGCTAAAGTTTAGCGACGCGCCGCTGGGCCCAGACAGCAGCATCAACCCTGCAAATGCCAACATGATCCCCAAGCTTGGCATCAGGCCCGGGCGACGCCCCAGCACTAACCATTGCAGCAGCGGTACAAAAGGGACATAAAGCGCGGTAATAAAGGCCGACTGACTACTTGGGATGCTTTGTAAACCAATCGTTTGCAGGCCATAACCGAGCATGATCGCCACGCCGATAAACATTCCTGCCTTGAGTTCGAACAGTGTTATGCCGCGCAAACTGCGCAATGAAAAAAGCGCAACCATGAGGGCTGCCGCTGCAAAGCGCAGCCCTACAAAAAACAGGGGGCCGCTGGCCGTCAGGGCGTTTTGCACCAGTAAAAAGGTTACCCCCCAAACCATGGTAATCAGGATCAGCACGCATTCAGCTTTGCTGAGGCGTGAAGTTAAAGGTTGCAGACTAAAAGCTTTCAAAGATGTCACGACCTTGCACGTTACGGGGAGGGCGACGCACAATGCGCCAACGCTGAGCAGTATACTGCGCAGTCCCATGAAGTGAGCAATATAGTGCCCAAAGAAAATTCACAGCGTGCTTCGGTTCTCCAGCACGTCAGTCAAAACGTTCGACGCCTGAGATTGCTCGCGCAGCTTAGCCAAAGCGCGCTTTCCGACTTGTCCGGCGTGAGTCGGCGCATGCTGGTTGCCATAGAGGCGGGCGAGAAAAATGTCAGCCTCAGCACTCTGGATCGAGTGGCTGAAGCCCTGAATGTGGCTTTCAGCGACTTGATTCAGGCGCCGGGTTCTCCAGACCCAAGTCGCATTAATGAAGTTGCATGGACCGGGGCTATCGCGGCCAGCAAGGCCGTCTTGCTGGCAAAGGCCTCTGCAACCAGGGAAGTGGAGTTATGGGAGTGGCGCCTGGAGCCGGGAGAAGCGTACTTTTCGGAAGCGGATGCTGAAGGTTGGAGTGAGCAGCTATATGTCTTTGAGGGATGCTTGACCTTGATCATCAACGACCAGGCCTTACGCTTCAATGCGGGCGAGTTTTATATGTACGCCAGCAACCAGCCTCACGTTTATCGCAATGAAAGTGATTGCGTGGTGCGCTTTGTACGCAATGTTGTCATATAGGTGCAGATGACGGGGCTTGCACCCCGTCCAGCCCAACTGCTCCAGTGTGACCGCTCGCAGTGGTTACAGGCCATTAGGTTAACCTGTCACGACCGGGTATGTACTGACTGGGGAATCAGCTCAAGCAGCCTCTTGACAGCAGGCAGACTGAGTTACGGCTTAACGGATGCTTTTGATCGTACCTTTATTGCCGGTCACAGTGACATTCACTGTCTTGAAGATGAAGTAATCCTCAACAGAGACCGCGTAGCGGGGGGCTACGATCAAATCCGCGCCTGAATCTTTGACGGCTTTGTAAGCGGCAGCGGCCTTAATGGCCGATACGGGATCTGGCAAGCTGAAGGCTGAAGCCTGACCACCATAGGTCACCCCGTCTGCGAACTCACTGTCCCCACTGATCTTCAACACACCAAACAGGATGTTCGAAGAGGATTGGCCTTTAATTTCACCACCTACCTCAATGTTTGCTTTCAGATCGGCAGTGACACTGCCAGCGATCGGTGCATTTGGTTGGCTTACGTTGTGGCTCATGCAGCCACTGGTTAGCAACGCTACTGCTACAACTGCGGCAGTCATCCATATTTTTTTCATCTTGAAGCTCCAATAAATGCGTCAGTCCGTTCGTTAACGGCGGCGAGACTTTACTGGAGTGGCCCGAACGTTGAAGTCAGCCGGATCCTCAATGCTCGAGGGCAGAAATGATGCGTTCTGTAGGAGTTTCCAATATGGCTAAAAGTGCTTTTATTTGAGAGAGAGGGGCATCACCCCTTAGTTAAAACCTTGAAAGTCGAATCCTCAAACATGACGGCCGCGCCTTTTTAACGTTGGAGAGGGATAACCGGCCGCAAATCATTCCCAGCCATAGGGTAGCCCCTAAAAATTATTAGAATTCAGGGGGTTGCCAGCATCCGTGTTCTGGTACATAATGCGCGCCATCAGCACGAGGCACAGCCTGAACTGCTGAAGAATCAAATGCTTGCAGCCTAAAGCATGATTAAATTTCCTTTTGTTTCTGATGTTTTTCTGAGATATCAGCTGCAAATGGCCGAGTAGCAAAATGGTTATGCAGCGGATTGCAAATCCGCCCACGCCGGTTCGATTCCGGCCTCGGCCTCCATATTGAAAACCCCGTAGATTACCGTCTACGGGGTTTTTTATTGGCTGCTGGAAAGTGAAGTGTTCCGAAACTATTTTATTTTGAGGGTTTCGCGATGGCGCCGACACGCCGACCAACCCGCTTGGTTATCTCCTGTTTTGAGTGTCCTAGCAGTAGGCTCGCATCAGCAATATCAGTTATTTCTGAGGCAGCTTTCGGGCGAATGTCCTTGAAGTCGAACTGAGCAACCTTTTCCGCATCTGCTGGTTTTCCTTCACTAATGGCCACATTAGCAGCAGTGTGAGGGTAGGGATGTGTTGCTTTCCGTCCCGTCCCACTCCGTATGGTCATATAGCTCAGCCAACCAGATTGGACTGCCCCCTGCATCATAGACATCTCCAGCCTATGCTTTGAGCATAGGAGGAAGTCTATGAGCACCCAACGATTCACGCCGGAATTCAAGGCAGAAGCCGTCAGGCAAGTCATCGAGCGCGGATATTCTGTTGCAGATATAGCCGAACGCCTCGGTGTATCAACCCACAGTCTCTACAAATGGGTCAAGGCTGTGACGCCTGATAAGACCGAAAAACAGGCCAGCGAACTACTCGAAGCCAAGAGCGAAATTTTGCGGTTGCGAGCCCAAATGCGACGGCTGGAAGAAGAGCGCGACATCTTAAAAAAAGCAGCGCGGTACTTTGCCAGGGAGCCCGAGTGAAATACCGCTTTATCAACGAGCACCGTCATCAGTACGCGATCACCACGCTGTGCCGGGTCTTACAAGTTGCTCGTGCCGGGTTCTATCAATGGCTGCACAAGCCGGTCTCTGCCCGCGAATATGATAATGCTCGGTTGTTAGGGCTGATTCGCGATTCTTATGCTGCCAGCCGTGGCGTCTATGGTGCCCGGCGGGTGTTTGCAGACTTGCGGGAGGCAGGTGAAACCTGCGGCAAGCACCGTGTGGCCAGGTTAATGCGCGCGCATAAAATCAAAGCTCTAAGGGGCTATAAAGCCCCACGCCCGATTAAAGGCCGGCCCTCGATCATCGCCCCCAATCGCCTCAACCGGGCGTTTACGGTTGACGCCCCCAACAAGGTTTGGGTGACCGATATCACCTACATCCGGACGTGGCAGGGTTGGTTGTACTTGGCTGTCGTGCTGGATCTCTATGCGCGCAAAGTAGTTGGCTGGTCAATGAAACCGACGCTAGCTAAGGAGTTGGCGTTGGATGCCTTGCTGATGGCGGTTTGGCGCCGCAAACCCAAGCACCGAGTGCTCGTCCACTCCGACCAAGGCAGTCAATATGGCAGCGATGACTGGAAGCGGTTCTGCCTGGCCAACCAGCTGGAGCCCAGTATGAGTCGCCGGGGTAACTGCTGGGACAATGCCGTGGCCGAGTCCTTTTTCAGCAGCCTGAAAAAAGAACGCATCCGCAAACGGATCTACAAAACCCGGGATATGGCCCGGGCCGATGTGTTCGATTACATTGAAGTGTTTTATAACCGAACACGTCGTCACAGCCATCTGGGCGGCGTCAGCCCTGAGGCCTTTGAAAGCGCCTCATTATGAGGCTGGAAATTGTCTATGGCGGCGGGGGCAGTCCAATCCGCTACGTCAGCAAGATGATGGTCGTGCTTTCAAGCAGTACGGGGCGTACCAGGATCTTGTAACAATCGGCATCGAATGCTTGCCCCGCCAGCCTGGGTGCCAGTCTGGCCTCAGTTTCGCTGGCATAGGTCCCTATGTAACGCCAGCTCTCCACAACGTGGTACTCCTCGAATTCTCCATGCCGCTCGTGCAATGCGATTGCGCCAGGGTAGGGCCAGTGATGCACGGCCCAGCGCTCTAAAGCATTCAACAAGCGCTTGGTATGCGCCTCATTGCTTTCTTCGCCTTTGCAGGCTCCGGCGCACTTACCTATTTGAGCCCTGAAGCAGCCTCGGCCCATTGTTTTTTCAAGGCCCAGCAGGGAATGGCAGAGGCGGTGCTCGTCCGCAATCAACATCAGCGCTTGGGTGGCCATGCGCCGGTTACGGAAAAGTCCGTACAACTGGGTCCCGTGGCTAATTTCTGTCGTGTCGATGATCTCCAGCACCCCGTCGCGAATTCGTAGCGAGCACAGACGCTGCTGCCGACGAAGTCGCTTGTTCTTCAGGGGTTGCAGCTCTTTGATCAGCCGCGATTCAAGCAGTAGGGCGCCGATTTCGCCTGCGGTTTGCCGGTACTCGATCCGTTGTGCCTGGAGCAACATCCTGGCTTCTGCGGAAGTGCGCAGGTGAGAAAGCAGTCGACTGCGAATATCGATGCTTTTGCCAATATAGAGCGGTATCACGTCGCCTTCAGCATAAAAGAAATACACCCCGGGTGCTCGCGGGGCCGCCTCGACCTGAGCGCGCAAGTGCGCCGGGTATTCATAAATAAGATCGGGGCGAGCAATGGGGGCGGGCATGCGGTGCCTTCGGTGTTGATCTGGCTGGTTCAGTTTTTGGTTTTCATCCCACGTTTCTTTCAACACTGAGCGAAACAGGTCTGATAATAGGGGCTCTATTTGTTTTCGGTCACTACGAATTGGTTTGATGCTTTCGAGACGCTGCAGTTCACGCTCAACGAATCGTTGAATGGGTGCAATCTGGGGAGATAAGCCCCTCTCGGGTGATGCTCGTTTGATCACAAGCAAGTCATCAATATCTTGCTGGAGTTCATGATCTTCCTCGATCTGTAGTGGATCAACTGATCCCGGACACGAGGTTAAGTTTTTTCTCGCCCTGAGCCGATGGCAGCCCACCATTAAATTGGTGCGGTCGAATTCTGTTGTACCGGTGCATCAAAAAATGGCTGATATCCCGCTGAGCTTGTTGGACCGTCATGCGGCATCCGACTTCCCCGACAATGTCCAACCCACAATACGGCGTGTAAAAAGACCTAACACAACCGCCAGATACTGCCATTTCCCTTGAGCCCAGATGTAAGTGAGATCGCCACACCAGACGTGGTCAGGAGCGGGCACTTCAAACTTGCGGTTCAAAATATCAGGAATGTCGGGCCGCTCGACTGTCGCCTTTTTGTAAGCATGCGATCCAGGTTGTTTGCTGACCAACGCCAGTTCGCGCATCAGGCTGCGCACCTTGAATCGCCCGATCTGCTCGCCGTCGTCCTGCATCATGGCCATGATGCTACGGCTACCTGGAGCACTCCGGCCTTGGGTGAACAACTCGTTCACCCGACTGCGCAATCAAAGGCGTTCTACATCCGGTGTGCGGCGCCTGAGACGCCGAGCGAAGTAGCACAGTCGCAGCGCTCGGCGTTCTTTTTTTGAGGGTTATGGCTTTGGGCTAGATGGGCGAACACTTAGCAGTACGCGAAATCATAGGTGGAAATCGCCCGCAGCCTCCGGCTGATAAAGTACTTTCCTGATCTCAATCCGACGGGTTCGATCAGATATCTTCCAGTCGATGGCGTCACCCTCCTGATAGCCCAAGATGGCCGCGCCGATGTCGGAATGTACGGAGTGCTTACCTGCGTTGGTGTCCGCGTCTTCAGGATAGACCAAGGCCACTTCTATCTCTTCGTCATCCAGCTGCAGCAAGGCCCTGGAGTTCATCGTAACTACATTGCTAGCCACCTGCTGCGGCTTGACGACAATGGCTCGCTCAAGTTCATGTTCGAGTTCAACAACGGCCGGGCCTTCCTCGAGCGCGATTAGACTCTCGAGCCTGGCCTTGTCAATTTCAGTGATGTAGATCCTCGTAGAATCGCCAACGGTGCCTTCTCGCAATAGCTGGAGATAGCGCCCTACCGTCATCGAGAATGACTTTAATGTCGGCGTGTCGCTCTCAAGTACAAAGCCGCTGCGCAGAAAGGCTTTCAGCGAGCGCGCGTTGTCCGGGTGGATCTTGGCAATGAGCTTCTTTGCCCGCATGTCGAGAAAGGCCAGCTTCATACCCTCGCGGATCGTGCGGGCGCCAAGGTTTCGGCCCCATTTGTCGCTGTCTCCGATGACCAGAACTATCTCGCAATTTGAGTCGGTCTTGATTAGACGGACAAAGCCTACCGGAGCGTCATGCCGGTCATAGGCCATGAAGAATCGACCGCCCCTGTTGAATAGATGGGTAAGGATCGGCAATTGAGTACGATCAATAGCTTGCTCGATGGAGCGGGAGACATGACGCGAATCGCTCAGATAGCAGGTGACGCGTTCATCCTCCAACCAATCCATCAGCTTCAGCGCGTGTGCACGAGTAATTTCAGGGCACAGAGAAATGAAAGGCTTGTTCATCTTAATCACACTTATTTGTTTAAGGATGGAAGCCCTTCATGGTCATGACGGTTCTTCGGCAACCGGCTATTTTAAGACATATCGCGAGTAGTTCCTATCAGCGACTGGACTTTTACCGGTCTAGCCGTAGACCCAGTGGGTCGCCGCGAACGGCTCCAGCAAATGTACGTGGATGCTGGGTTGTTACTGGGGGCAACATCTGTAAATTTCTAACTTCAAGCCTCGGCATTGGCCGGGGCCTTTTCGTTTTCGGCCCTGCCACACCCGTAGCGCCAAGCCGGGTGTGTTATCGGGGCCGATCTATTCCAAGACTCGCCAACTCGTGGGCTATTTCGTTCTGAGGCGCAGAAAATGTCTGAACAAGTAGCTCGTGACATGAAGGCCGTAGTTGACGCTGAAATTGTCGGCTACATTGACCGCCAGCCTTATCAAGACCATTCAGCACACCCGTGTGTCGAATGCCGGGTTCTCTCAAAGCGAGTTTTATCACCCTGGCGGCAGTGTCTTTGGCGCTGTTTACACCCCTGACAAATGGTACGGCCGGAAAATCGGGGCATCTGTTGTTAGCCTTCCATATCTGCAGGCGGACGATATAGCGATCAAGGCCCGCGTTGAGTACGACGAGGCAGTGCTAAAGAAATCCTGAGAGCTCTAGGTTGCCTTCGGTGTGCTGGAGAAACTGTTTGAAGGCCACTCATTCGCGGATAGCAAACTGACCAGTCTTGCGCATGTAGATCTGTGTCCGGAAGTTTTGTGTTACTTGTTAGATTCTGTGCTACTAATATCACGCCATAGCCCGAAATGTCTCTGTCCTGAATATTTTGAAGTATATGTACGATATATATATCAATTAAGTCTGCTAAGGGGTTCGGGTGTTTAAATATTAAGTTGGAGGTGCCATTTTGAGGGTGTATTCAATAACCCCATTCTTCTTGGTGTTGTCATTATTGGTTGGAGTGGATAGGCGGATTTTAATTTCATGTGTATTTTTGATCATATATTTACTTGTTATTAGAAGTGGTGTCGCCTCTTCAGGGTTGAGCATGAATCCCCTACCACGAGCTACACTCGGGCCTGATCATGACTTTATGAGTATTGTTGTATTTAGTAAAATCTTGTTTTTTCTAGAAGTGTTCATTTTTTCACTGTTCCCCGGTGGTGAAATCTGCGGCGCCGCCGCCGAACTGAGCGACTTGCCGTTCATGGGCCCTGCGGTCGGGGCCAAGGTGCAACGTCTGATGCGCGGTGTTAACGCCGCACAGGTCAAGGTCGGCGCGGTGGTGGCCACCTACAACAAAGCCACCCGCGCAGCCTCGCAGATCGAGGAGCGCCTCGGCGTGCTCAAAGAGCAGGCGGCCAGCATCGTGCCCACCGGCGCGCTGGGTGCAGACGCGACTCCGGCCGCCGAAGCGGTAAAGCCGTTCCCGCATTTGCTGATCATGCAACCGCTCAAGCCCGGATCGACACCGTTCTACTTCAACCTGGACACCGCCGCGTTCGACGAACTCAAGCGCTCCAGCGAATACCGCTGGGCCTCGCAAGTGCGACTGAGCCGCCGCCCGGCGCAACAAGCGGTGGGCATGGGCGAAGAACGCATCACCCTCACGGGCGCGATTTTTGGCGGGTACAAAGGCGGCATCAAATAACGCGACACCCTGCCCAGCATCGGCGCCCAGCTCCAACTGCTGTGCCTGACCACCGGCTATGGCGAGGTACTGGGCAACTGGTCTTTGAAAAACATCGAAGAAGAACAAAGCGCCCTGCTGCAAGGCGGCATCCCGCGTAAACAGGGTTTTACCTTGGAGTTTGTGCGCTATGGCGACGACCTGCAGAACAGCTAGCGGCGACGTGCTCGACACCCTCTGCCAGAACTATTACGGCCACCTCAACGGCACGGTCGAGGCCGTGCTCGATGCCAATCAAGGGCTGGCCGATGAGGTGCAGCCGTTTCGGGCGGGGCTGGTTATTCACTTGCCGGATTTGCCGGTGCCGAGTGATGAGGTGGTGATGTTGTGGGCTTGAATTTCTAGTGCTTCATCGACGAACAAAAGAGATAGGACTTCCGTCATCATGGGAAAGGTCTTATTGACCCTTGGCCGAACTGGCCGATACAGTCCGCGCACTTCAATGGATTGACTTGGAACGGGCCGCTGCTTAATCGGCCCTGGTGATTAAGGAAAATACGACATGCACATGCGCCTGATTTATGCAGACGACCGAGAAGAACTTGGGGTTCGTCTCAGTGAGATCGAAGCCCCTTTCTTTGCCAAATTTGAAGTCGAAGACGCTTTATGTACGCCTTTCCCCACGCTAAGCCTGTTTGATATCGAAACTTACGGCCGACAATTAACCCATGAAGAAATCGTAGACGCCGTAGAAGCGGGCGACATTTTATTGGTTAAAGACGATCCCTTCAGTCCGCTGAGCCAAGACACATTCAACGAGTATTCCCACATCACAGGACGCGGTTGGACGGGCAGTTTCCATATGCCTGTTGAGCAGGAAAAACCGCCGTTGCCGGAAGCTGAACCTATTTTCAAACCGCAACCGCAAGAGCCTGGCTTCTATGTCGTCCCTAAAAGCACCACGGGCGAAAAGTTAAAAGCGGCTTTATTTTCGGTACAAAACCCCACCGTGATGAGCAAGTTCGATGCGCTGAATCCAAATCTTGGCAAGATCAACGCCGGTACGATGATCGTATTGAGCGACCCGAATAACCTGCAATGCACGCGTGAAGAAGCGATGCTGATGCAAGTTGCGGCCAAGGCTAATGCCGTTATTAAAGAGATGACGCCTGAAGAAGCTGACTTCATGGTTCAGCATCGGAATGAAATTCAAACGTTCACAGGCTATGGGTCAACTTCTATCGGGGTCGGTGAAGCGATGTTTGCCAAGCACCTGGATGACATAAAGCACTTATTTAAATATATCGAAGCGCTGCATGTCAGAACATTTGAGGCCAATGGGAATTTAAACTCGCCTGATTTTTTTGCTGAGCGTAAACGCCTTTTAACCCAGCTTGATTCCCATCTCACAGCGCTTACCCGAAAAAGTATTGGCTTCCCTGATCATCCGAATTTGAAAAGCGCCCTGGGTATATCCAGTCGTAGCTTGATTCATCGCTGGACGGCAGCAGGGGGGGCAGATCATATTCCTGGGTATGCAACGCATATTGAGGGCGTGTCCAAAGCGGCCAAGTATCTTAAATATGGTGGTTGGATTGGAACAGGCATTGGTGGTGGAGCCTCATACGTGAAGGTCCAGAATGTTTGCTCGGCAGGAAAAACAGAGAAGTGCAGGAAGATCAGATTTACTGAATCGGGTGGATTTTTAGGCACTGTTGCGGGTGGCGCGGGGGGAGGATATTTACTGTCAGGAGCTATTGGTGGAGGTCTTTGTGCTGGGCTTACAGTCGCGACTGGTGGGGTTGGTGGCTTGGTGTGTGGGATCGTCGTCGTTGGGGCTGGATCTTTTCTCGGTGGTTTTGCTGGAGGGATGGTTGGAGAAATAGGTGGTGAAGTTATTTACGAGAGCGCGAAATGAACTCTGCCGAATTAATAGTCGGGTATTTGGGTGTCATCGTTATCGTTAGTTTGCTCATATGCTTGGCTATTGTCTTGCATACGGCTTACACCCAAATAGACTTGATACTGGGATGTTTGAAAAACTGTACTGCAATCATGGTGCGCTCCCCGCTTAAGCACGGTGGGCCATGGGGGAGGCTTCTGCTGATTGGCGGCATTTCAGGGGTTCTAACGTTTCCAAGCTCTTATCTAAAAAGAGGCGAGTTATGCCCTGAGGATTTGAAAAATTTTCCGATAATGCTCAAGCGAAAGTTGGTTGTCATGCAGTGGGGTATTATTGTTTTGATGATAAGCATCGTGTTGCTGGCAATGATTGGAAAGTCTGGCTTACTAAAATGATCATAAATCTAACCGAAGGCTAGGATTTAAATTTCCCTAAATGCTCGTATTTAACACATGAAGCATACACATCTACAGCCCACCTCAGCGTGGGCTTTTTATTATCCGGAATTTGCCTATGACCCCCATCTTTCGTATCGTCGCAGACGGTGCTGACATCACCACGCTGATCAACGACCGCCTGCTTTTACTGCGAACCACTGACAAACCCGGCATGGAGTCAGACGACTTTGAACTGCGCATCGATGACCGTGATAGCGCCGTATCATTACCCAGCCGTGGAGCCAGCATCGAAGTGTTCCTCGGCTATAGCGGCACCGCCAAAGTGGCGGACGGCCATCTGCTGGTGATGCAGCGCGAAGGAGGACAAAGCGCGAGTGGTACAGCGCTGGGCACCATCACCCTGACACGTAGCGACGTCAGCCTCTGGCAGTTCCGGCTGGGTGATCGCAGCGCGCACAAGGCGGTCAGCACCAAGCACCAGGACAAGAAAACCGGCAAGTTGGCCATCGTCACCTTGGACAACGACGAAGCCCCGGATGGTCTGCCGCCGGTACACACCGACCGCCACATCTATCCCAACAAATCCGCCGGCGAACAGGCCGCCAAAGCGCGGCTGGCCGCGTTCAATCGCTCGACCGCCGGAGTGCGTCTGGAAATGCCCGGGCGAACTGATTTGTTTGATGAACGGACCATCAATGCCCAAGGCTTCAAGGTCGGGCTCGATGGCGAGTACCTGGTGGACTCGGTGGAGCAGGTGTTCACCCAACGCCGGCCAAACAGCCGGCGTTTTTGTTCCTGTGCTAAACACCGCGATGGCCCGCTTCCAGATCGTCGGCACAAAACGCATCGCCGCCTTTATCGCACAGATCGGCCACGAGTCCGGCCAGTTTCGCTACGTGCGCGAATTGGGCAGCGATCAGTACCTGAGCAAATACGACACTGGCTCACTGGCCAAGCGCTTGGGCAATACGCCCGAGGCGGACGGCGACGGGCAGAAGTATCGCGGCCGTGGTCTGATCCAAATCACCGGCCGCACCAACTACATCAGATGCGGCGAAGCGCTGGCCCTTGATCTGATCAACCAGCCCGAGCTGCTAGAAAAGCCGCAGCACGCGTGCATGTCAGCGGCGTGGTTTTGGGCGAGCAGGGGGCTCAAAACCTTGGCTGATGCGGGTCAGTTCGACACCATCAGCCGCCGCATCAACGGCGGTCAAAAAGGCGCGGCGGGTCGTCAGGCGCTGTACGACAGCGCGCTCAAGGTGTTGGCGTGAAGTTCGATGCGGTGAAGTGGGGCGGGGCATTTTTTGCCGCTCGAATATCTGCCGTGAGTTGAGAGCCCATTTAAATTGACGCACGAATTCTTCTAAATGGTTCTGCACCACGCGGAACTGATTGTTATGAATTGGGAGCCGGAGGCTTTGGGAGGGTTGTTTTAGGTTAGTAGACTTGAAACCTGTAGCAGGTTTGTGACGAAGGGCCGCTATTGGCCAAAAGCGGACATTGTTCAGGACTCTTACGATAGTGTCGCAGGGAAAAAAATCAGCCGTCCGACTTTGTCGCCATTTCAAAGGCTTAATCGACCTCGATTCCTAGGTATCTGACAGCTCCCATGCTTCGGGCGACTGGGGCGGAGTTGAATGTACTCTGGCTCTTGATGTTACGAGGGGAACCGTTGATTTAATCGGCCATTCTCGCAGAGGCGTGCGTCACTTCAAGTCTCAGGACCAGGAAAGTTCCATCCGTTACGCGCGGAAGCTCCAGACCATCTCCACAACCCGTGCGGAAATTAATATATAGATGAGGACTATCAAAAGCTGAAAGACGAGGTGATAGCGGAGTTGGGCTAGACGGCGAATGCCATCACTGACGTTCAGGAGCATCAGTAATCCAGAGATGGTGATCACTCCCCACCCAGCCAGGTTAGTGGCAGTGATACTCATAAAAAGCTTGTGATCACTGTGCAAAGCGTTCGTACCCGCTGCAAACAGAAGCGCGCACAGAACCATATTTTTGAAATTGTCGAAGATCTTGGCATTGAGATCCTTGTCGAGTAATTGCGAGTAGCGCCTCCATAATTTTTGCATGTTCACCACCTCAAGAAGGATCAATTAAGCACAGTTCGTATCAACAACTGCTCGGAGAGTGTCGGGGGCGCTGTTGTAGTCGGCTTCAAGTGTAAGGATTTAGCAAGCGCACTTCTACGGCTTTGCGAACGTCTTCTTTTGGCCGAAAGCTGCCGTTAAAGATAGGCAGTTATCGGTCAAAAACTGTCTTTCGCAGGCGCGATCTTAACGCGCTAGGTTTCGCTGTCGTCCAGGACTGCCGGAGTCGCAGCCGTCCCAGCCAACAGACCACCATCAATATTGAACTCACTGCCCGTAATGTACGTAGCGTTATCCGACGCGAGCAACAAGGCCAGAGAGGCCACTTCTTCAGGCATACCGAATCGCCTGAGCGGAGTGTCTCGAACCAGCGCAGCCATTCGTTCTTCGCGACCGGCATCGCTACCTAGCATGGGTTCCCACATGGGAGTAAGGATGGCCGCCGGATGAATCGAGTTGCATCGAACGCTCAGTCCTTGTTCGGCGCAGTAAAGCGCCACCGTTTTAGTGTGATTGCGAACGGCAGCTTTGGACGACGCATACGCTGCGGCCCCTGGAATGCCAACCAGGCCGGAACGAGAGGAAATGTTGATGATGGAACCGGCTCCTGACTGGCGCATGGAGCGAATGGCGTATTTGCATCCGAGGAATACTCCGTCGAGGTTGGTTTGATGCACGGAACGCCAATCTTCCAGCCTTGCATGTTCCGGGTCATGCCGCTCAGCACCGCTCTCGAATCCGGTGATGCCCGCGTTATTCACGAGGATATTCCAATTGCGGCCTTGATTTGAAATCTGCGTGGCCAATCGTTGCCAATCCTCTTCACGCCGCACATCCAGACGCAGAAAGCAGGCGCTACTACCCAACGAGCTTGCAACCGCATTACCAAGGTCGTCGTTAATGTCAGTGACGTAAACGAAGCAACCTTCTTGTACAAAGAGCCTTGCAATGGCGGCGCCGATGCCTTGAGCCGCGCCGGTGACAACCGCTGTCTTGGAAACCAGTATATTTTCCATAAATGATGATATCTCCATGATGAGGCGTGTTCAGAACCCATGATAATGAGGCAATGCCCTATCCCATGTTCACGCTGGGCAAAGAGGCTAATCCATAACCGAATGCCGCGAAACCTGAAAAGCTGGGCCAGGCAGGGTCAGCCATTGGGCAATCGAGAAACGCTATTGTGAGTGAGGGGCGATTCATTATTTCTTGCATTGGAGCCCTGTGAGGGTGGCTGGTGCCGCTTGCCTTATGGTCCGGGTAATATGTTTTCGGCCAATTCTGTTGAAAAGGTCAGTTTGCCCAAAACGTTCGAATGTTGATGTGTAAAAACACCTCTTGTGAACGCTGCTACGTGAAATCCGAGTCCTGAGCGTTCTGCCAAAATCTCAGATGAATACTTTTTTCAACAGAATCGGCCAATAGCGGTCGCTCGATAAGTATTGCTATCGACACTCCGCAGCAGGGACATGCCGGTCAACAACTGCCTTAGAACCTCCGCTAAATCGGATATGATTAACCGGACGCCGGGGATGAGTCAGGTTTTAGTTGGTGTTTGGCAACGGCTTAATCTAAAGGAACCACCCATGAGCAAATATCTGGTTTTGTTGTTGGTTAGCGCCACAGGCGTTGCTCAGGCTCAATCGATATGCACTTACCCATGGTATCAATCGATCGATAAGATACTGCATACCACTGACGGGCAAGGGCATGGGCCGGATATAGGCTCCGATGAATGGAAGTCGGTGATTGAATTCAAATTAGGGGTTCGCGATGGGGCGAATGTCCCTGAGCGAAGCTCCGATCAGTGGTGCACATACATTGATCAGCATATCAATGGGGTTCAGGCGACCGGTGACGGTCAGGGGAAATCGTCGACAGTCAATGTGACCCTTGGCCCCTCTTACGATTGCGCCAAGGTTAAGCCTGGCGCTATCGACGCGATGATATGTGAGGACAAGGAATTATCCGCGCTTGATCGCAATCTGTCGCAAGTGTATGCCAGCGCGAGCGTCAAGGCTGTCAACGAGCATCCACCCCGGCTTAAAGCAGAACAACGTGGGTGGATAAAGGGTCGTGACGACTGCTGGAAAAGTGATGACGTTGTTGCATGCTTGCGCATGGAGTACCAGCGCCGCATCGCCGAGTTGCAAGCACGGTACCGATTGGTAGCGCAAACCGGCCCTGTCTATTACGAATGCGATGGCAATCCTGCCAGTGAGGTTGCTGTCATGTTTTTCAAAACCGATCCACCAACATTAATCGCCGAGCGTGGCGACAGCTTATCGCTCATGTACCAGCAGCCAAGTGGCAGTGGCGCAAAGTACCTTGGACGCAATGAAACGCTTTGGGAACATCAGGGCGAAACTACAATCACTTGGGGATACGGAGCGCCCGGATTACATTGCAAAAGAAAGCCTTGAGCAACGATCCAGTCAGTTGGGTAATTGCTTTTTAGCGAAAGCTAGCAAGTGGCCTCAGCCAGCTTTCGTGAAAGAACGCAACCGGCCAAAAGAGGAAGTTAAAATTGCCCCGTGCGGCTTGCTACGAGCGGCTGTAATTCACTCGAAGCGTTGTGATCGCCATCGGCAAAGCCCGCGAGGTTAGCCAAACGCTGTCAGGATGAACGTGACAGCGCTCAGGACTCACCCCACCACGTCAAAAGACTCATGATATCGCACAGTGCCTGTTGGCAAATCACCGCCAAAAGACAGCGTTTGGAAGTACTCTTGAGGAACTCCAGGTAGCTCCAAACCAGCGTAAGGTTTGAAGCCAAAGCGACCGTAGTAGCCCGGATCGCCCAGTACGACGCAGCCGCATGCCCCTTTGCCTTGTAGCTCGGCAAGAGCGGCTTTCATCAGGGATGAACCAATACCCTGACCCTGGCGGTCAGGCACCACGGATATTGGCCCTAGCCCATACCAACCCGCAGCACAGGAAGACACGGTGACAGGGGAAATGGCGACGTGCCCAACGATTTCATCATTCTCCACTGCAACCAGCGAAACTGTTAATTGCCCGGCTTGGCGTAGTGCATCGACAATTAAATGCTCGGTGTGGCTGGAATGTGGCTCCTGCTCAAATGCCGCAGCAGTCAGTGCTGATATGGGTTTGATGTCTTCAGGTTGCTCATTGCGGATATTCAAATTCATATTGAGTTTTTCTCTGGTGTCTCGATCGATTAGGCCCCGTAGCGTGTTGAAAAGGGCAGTGGTTTTTGTGTACTGGTTGCCATAGGTCAGGTTGAACGCATAGTCAAAGTCAGGTGGATTGATGCCTTGGTTGTGCTGCAGGATCGTCTCAAGCTTGTCGAGTGCTTTGACGGCTACGGCCTCAGCGGATGTAGCATTTTCGTAGTCCTCCCAGAGCGCCAGTATTTCCCCCCGCGCGCCGTCATCCAGTGTGCGAGTCAGATGTAAGAGGTCAGCACGCTCTTGCTCGCTTTTGTGCGGAAAGTCGTTTTTGCTCACGGCGGGAATGTCTCCGTTTATAGCTTCACCCAAGTCATGAACAAGACAGAGTTTGAGCACTTTCAAGAGATCAAGGCCTTTGAGCTCGTCAGCGAAAACCATGGCCATCAGGCTCAGTCGCCAACTATGCTCGGCGGTACTTTCTTGGCGCCCCGTTGAAGTGTGGGCACTTCTGAGTACGCTTTTTAGTCGCTCGGACTCCCGCAGGAATTCCAGGCGCCCATGCAGCGTTTCAATATTCATGACAACTCCGATTATTAACGGTTATCCAGTTGCGGACGCACCGCCTGCAACCCTGATGGGTTGACTCGATAAGGCTGGCCGTCTATGGACTTGAGTAAACGCTTGGCCTTGAGTTTGTTGAACACGTTCAGCGTGCAGTCGCAAAGCAAATGGCCTTCTCGGGTATAACATTCGACCGCTCTGACCCGGCCTGACGCGTCGCGCTGGTGAGAGATGCGGCCGCCTTTTGCGAGGACGTGCAGCGTCCGTTGTTCCAATTTGGAAATATTCATGGTGTCAATCCAATAAGTGTCAGGACATGGTGAGCGCTGCTTCGATGCTAGGCGCCGTTGTTCTGCAACACGAAGAACTGGTAGCCGTAGTCATCCAGAAAGCGCTCGTGGATATCAATCTCGTCTTTGATGTCTGCCAGGGCTTTTGAGGAAAAGTCTTCTGCGCACAGTTCTGCAATCTTTTCACGCAGAGGGTTCAAGTAGTTTTCCCACGCATGGCGGCTTAATGGAAAACTGCAAACGACTCGATAACCCTGCGCTGTAATGCTGGAGACTCGATTTTCCAGCGTCGTCATATCAGGGTAGTTTTTCTGCCAGAACGATGAAGCCTCAGAGCGCGGACTATCGGTTAGCCATATCAAATCGCTGACTACCAAGAAGCCTTGTGGCTTGATAAACCGTCTCCAGCTTTTGAGGGCGTTACAAAAGCCCATTATGTACGCGCTGCCCTCGGCCCAAATGGCATCGAACGAACGACCTTCAAATGGCAGCGCGGTCATGCTGGCGCACAGTAGCCGGACATGATGTTCCACTGCATGGGTTGTGACGGCTGCCCTCAGGTGTGCCAGGCTGTACTCATCATTGTCCACGGCGGTGACCAGCCCTTGGGTATGTTGTGCCAATAACAGTGTGCTCACCCCACGGCCGCAACCGATGTCCAACAACGTCTTTGGCGCAGCGGGTAACGTACTCAGGGCCGCCAATGTATCTTCAGCAGAACCCGGTCCCAAGCGATCCAAACCATCAAAGATTCGCTCGAAATCGGCCATATAGTGGTCATGCTCATTCATATCTTTTGATAACCACTTCAAACGCAGTGCCTGCTTTTCGTTGAAACCTTGCTTGAGCAACCAGGCCAAATGAGCTCCAGGAGCTTGGCTTTCCAAAGCTTGGTGCCAGCCACGCATGGAGGCCTTCCCAAGCATTGCTGCGAGCAGATCTCTGGATTGTTGTTTGTGCGCAATCTCTTGTTCCAGAGACTGTAATCGTTCAAGTAACAATGCCCGGTCTATGCGCGTGTCCAGGCACGCTTGGCACTCTTTTAAAGTCAGGCCACCTGCTTGTAGCTGCTGCAGCAACTTCAACTGTTGCAGGTCATGCTCTGAGTAGGCGCGATAACCATTGGCCTGCCGCTTGGATGAAATCAACCCCAACTTTTCGTAGTAAAGCAGCGTAGAGCGACTTAAACCTACTTTCAGCGCCAGCTCGGAAATGCGATACATCACCAGTCCCTCGTTCTATGGCG
Source organism: Pseudomonas sp. TAA207 (assembly GCF_001529285.1). Lineage (NCBI taxonomy): Bacteria > Pseudomonadati > Pseudomonadota > Gammaproteobacteria > Pseudomonadales > Pseudomonadaceae > Pseudomonas > Pseudomonas sp. TAA207. The sequence goes on from NZ_LLWJ01000066.1 coordinate 215,702, forward strand.
TACACCCTAAACTATGAAGCTGTAGACAGGTAAAGGGGTAAATTCGCTGAAGGAGCTTTTTTCTTTGCGACAACGTCAGCGCTGGTCGGGAGAGGCTTTTACTTTGAATGTCCGCTTCTTGGCCGCAGTCAGCAGCCATCAAACAACCTCATCCGCCCAAAGCTCACAGAAAATTATTCTGACAGGCCCCTACCGTAAAACTCACAACCCGAGTGCCAACGTTGCAAGCTTCGCCACCTCAAGTGGGGTAGACGGTTCAATGCCGTCTTCGAGCATCCAGGCAGCTGACAAGCCGGTCCACGCGAGTACCCATTGCAATAATCTGCGGTGATCGATGTCACCGGCCCGTCTCACGATCTCGATCCGACGCGCAAAACAACCTGGCGCCAAAGCGCTTTGGCTATCTGGATTGCAGAAAATATTCGCGTAATCAAAACCGCGCTCACCATAGAGCCCCTTAGGATCGATAGCGAGCCACCCCTTAGGGCCGAAGTCCAATACATTGGCGTGGTGGATGTCACCATGCAGTACCCCTACGTCGCGGGGGGCATGCAAGAGCTCGCGAGCGGCTTTTGCAGATTGCTCAAAGACGCCTTGGTGGGTTGCCGCTGCGCCCCATAGGGCTTCAAACCGTTGCAGCAGTGGAACTAAAGCAGGAGCCGGTTGTGTACGTGGTGTGTGAAGGCGGCCTGCCGCAGCACAGAGAATACGAGTCGCTTCGTCATCCTGGCCGCAGTTCACCATGTCCATGAGCGAGCGCACGCCGCTCGCGCGCTCCATAAGCAAGGCTTCGCCATCATGTGCCAACACGGGCGCTGCTCCCTGACCGTCCCACCAAGCCATGAGCCGATTGCCAGCTTGCTCCTCTGGCTCTGGCGAGATTTTGAGCATAGCGGGTGTGCCGTGGTAGCGAACAGGAAGTAGATGGCCATTCAGCGAGACGAAAGCATCACCGTCGAGGGTCAACGCCCATCGTTTCAAGTATTGATCAAACATAAATTCATCAACTTTTCGCTCTTGCGGGAGCAATCATTATGAATGCTTTTGACATAAGGACAAATGTCTGCTTCTGCCAACGTTTGACCAGATACTGAGCAACTACCCATCAAGCTCAACGCGCAGGGATTAATTGATCTGGAGGCCTGGTTGATTGACTCCACCACAGTACGAGTAACCCTGACTATTTATGCTGCTTCGATTTAGCATCATTAGGGAGGGCTTAATAGATACCTTGGGGTTGAGGTAAGGGGTGAACAGATATTTACATCTTGTGGCATATGAGTCGGACGTAGTAATGGGTTCTGTTTGGAACTTTATTGTCTTTTTTGTCACATATTCTTTTGTTGGGTTGATCCGCTACGAAAGTTGGTATGCCTGAAACTTTTTTGATGGTTAATGATACAGGAGAGGATATGAAGCTATCTGCGCCCATGGGAACTCCAGGCTCGTACTTCGACCGGAGCATCAATCGTGAGAGCCGTAATCCCGAGGCGAAATCAAGTACCTCAACCCCTTCAGACAATCATTCCACGACGGTCTTACCTGATATTCGCCCTTCTTATCGAGAAAAGATTAACGATTTTGGCTCAGGCGATTCACTGCGATTGCCTCTAAATCTGACGCGTCTAGAACTTATGAAAGGCAACGATGGAGCCGGAGCGGCAGTGGCCAAAGTACATGGTCAAGCGGCCGATAAAAAACAGGGTGATTTCAGGTTGTTACGAGAACAACCTGCTCCCCAGGGCACCGCGATGCTCAAAAGCGCGGCTGAAATTATAATGGAACGTAACAAAGAGCTATCGGCATTGGGGGCTTTTACCGCGACGGCTGATGTGTCAACTCCCCCCGACAAGTCGCATTTTTGGAGTGGCAATACGTTCAGCAATGGCAAGGTGATTCACTCCGCCGTGATGACAGCACAGTCTATTGCTCGAAAGACTGATGGTATTACTTTAGAAATGACGGAAGGTGGCCATCACTTGGACAACTACAGCGGTGAGTCGGACAGCTCTTTGTATCTGAAAGAACGTTTCAAGTATGCCAGTCCAACTGATGCAAGTCCTCCAGGGTATGCACCGCACAAAGCATTGATTGAAAAGGGCGTGAGCCGTCTAGGCGTCGACATGCTCAAGCAAACGGGCATGGACAAAACAGGTGCTACTTCCTATATCCCTACGGGTAAGGCGCCCGCCGTAAACATGCTCTGGGATAATTTGTCCATGCGCTATGCCAATCAGGTAAGTGGCGAAACTGTAGCGGTCCATGCTATTTCAAAGAATGACCCTTTTAATCAGGACGCCACGTATCTTGCCAATACATGGAATGCCAAAGAGCGCCCTATTCTTGAGAGGAACGGGATTAATATCAAAGAGCTTTACTCCGAGAACTTAAAGGGTGAACTGGTCGGGCCTTCCAATGGTGCCCGCACCGATTGGGAAGGGACGGGCGGCTATCATGGGAACGTGTCGTGATCATGTCATCACACAATGTTGAGGTGTCCTCTTCGATTTAAATAGTTGAATTCGTGTGAGGGCGACTGATAGTTGCGATGTCAAAAATTCATGCTCACACAAAAAGAATTCAAGTACTTTTTAAGCCGTTTTGGGTATCACCTGAATGATTAGGCTGATGCGTGAGAGAGGAGGGCTGCTGCCTATTCTTTTTTTGCGAAACATTAGGATGGGTTGGTGGAAATCAATGCCCTCTTTACGGCAACAATGCTGATCATTTCAGTGGGTAGCCAGGTTGCGGTCTTTTCTCGTGCTCTTTAGATCCAGAGCTCGCGTATTAGATCCTTTGGCCAGCGAGGTGTCTGAGATTGATACTTTTCACAGATTTAGGCGAGCTGACACAGTCAGCGATGCACCACTAAGGGACGAACATGCGCGTTTTGATCGCAGCTTGTGCATTTTTAATGTTGGTGGGTTGTGGGCGTTCGCCAGTGTCCTCTGACCGGCCAGATGCTGTTCCAGCGAAAAGGCTGTATGCATTTGGCGGGCACAGTGATGCTCGGATTGTTGTGGTACGCGATGGCAGTCTGTACGGGGCTGGTTGTCACTACCGCTTATATATAGACGATACGCTTGCAACTGAATTCGCCTCTGGGGGGGTGACCAGGTTTGGCTTGCCAGCAGGGCGCCATAATTTAGGTTCGACCTACAGCGGAGCGTGTGGCGGGGGAAGCCTAGTAGAGCGAGAGATCGAAGTTAAGACCGCAGACGTTGTCAGGCGGCGAATTTCTGTTATCACTGGTGGGGCTCAGGACATCTCTTCTACAGCCTTCTAGTTGCCGCGCAGGAATAGACCATTTCGGGGAGGCCAATCACTTGAAGGTTGGCGTCCACAAGCAAACGCCCCAGCAAATCGCGTTCGCCGGGGTTCTGCGCGGTTATGTATTAGCCCGCACGCCTGTGGTCCAGATCACGGTTTTGGCCTCAATGATGATGGCCATCATCCAGAGTCACACCGCTGTCATCGACCGCCACGACGGATGATTTCAAGCGCCATTTCACTTCCGGCACTTCGCAGGCTTGGGCGATGGACTGGCTGATATCAGTACCCAGGGATACCCCGACCTTTTCGCCCCGATCAACGATGATGACTTCCACAGAGAAAAGAAATGCAGTACCTCAACTTCAAGCTGCCGGCGTATTGCTGTGTGCGATATTTCGAACTGAGAGCGCTGAACCGGCTCTGTGCCTGAGCTAAGCAACCCTGCATACGACACCTGTTCATGTGCGCGTCCTACTGCGCGAGATCGGGCGTTGGTGAGGCACTCTGATGTAGATGCGTCACTGATTTATAGGGTAACGACTGTGTAATTATCGACGGTGAACTTTCCCCACTCCCGTCGCCACTCCTCTGTAAATCAAATAGAGATACACCTTTGCTGACCGGGGGTCTGCTTGAAACTATCGTCTTCTTCTGCTTTTGCACCTGCGCATTTAACTCCGCAAACAGACGCGTCTGTCACGCCGTCTGCCGAAGAGCTGCGAGACTTTAAAAAGCTCACAGATAATTGCCGTCAGTTGATTCGAAGTACTCAAGCACTTCGCGCGTTAGCCCACCAGCTTCACGACATTACCGGTGAGGACAATGCCAGTGGGCGTGCAGGCATGCTGGCCCAATCATTGATGCGTCTTCGCGCAATGGCGCCCGATGCCGAGCGCTTGAGCGCTGCCTTTCTGGGGGGCGTTGAGGACTTGCAGGAAAACGCCCATCAGCCAAGAAAAGAACACCATCGTGCCGCCAAAGACTTTATGAGCAAGGCCCAGTCTGAATATGGACAGCTCAGGGAGCATGCCAGCGCGCTGTCTTTGGCATTGGCGCTTAACCTGCGCCGTCAGCCTGCAGGGAACCTATCAAGGATGGCCGCTTCCCCGCCTCTGGTTGAGAGAAGAGTGAACGCCTTGCGTGAAGCGGTGATGAAGGTATTGAAGATGGAAAAATCATTGCATGACGGCGGTGCCATGAGTCTTCAATACCGTCCTCCGGCAGTTGCCTCCGGCTCGCACGATCGCTCAGGCCATCTGGCTCAGACACTGACTGCTTTTCTAACCGGGCCATCGGCCTTGAGCGCCATCTCTTCATCCTCCCCCCATCGTGTTCGCCGTGCAGTGCAAGAAAGCCTGCCACTGCCGGTTGTACCCCGTTCCAGCGCTCAGTCCGCAGTTCCACCGGCAGATCCTGCAGCGCCGTTCATCACCCAGCTGCGCGCTTCTCAGCAAGAGATGATTCGTTTGAACGAGACCGTGCCGCGGGCCAGCGATACGGCGTCGCGGCATTTGAATGATTGGTTTGCCAACACCTTTCCTTCTCATGTGGGCACCCTGAAAGCGGATGAATTGTCGGTGCGTTTCTTGAAAAATGAGACCGGCTCACAGAATGAAGGTAAGACAATTGCGCTGAGTGATCTCTACTGGCAAGCAGTTGCCGGTCAACTCAATCTGCGCGATGTGTTTTTAAACATGGGGGACGTTGAGATCCTGCGCCAGACGGGCAGCGTAACAACGCTCGCTCCAGGTCTGAACAGCAATGATGCCAAAGGGAAAATTGAAAAACTGCTGGTTGATGCTGCATCGTCCGGTACGGCGTCTATGTTGGGTCGGGCACTTAACGCTTTCTGGGATAAACCTGGCGGTGTCTCCCAGGGACGTAACGTCAGCGACTGGCTGGCTACACAGTTGCAGCAGCAGCTGGGTGCGCAGGCGAATATGTTTTTGCAGGACGGCGCGCTCACTTCACAGGCGCACGAGCAGGTGACAGCCGCTCTGGCGTCACCTGACGTGGAGTCACGCGCAAAAATGGCTGAGCCCAGTCGCCCCGGTGTGTATTCGCTCAGTTATACGCCTGAAGGGTGGGACAGCGGCATGCCGTTACCGGGTTCTTGCGTGATAACACAGCACGACAGCATTGCTGATCCGGGCCGACTGGTGCTGTGGCAACCAGGGCGCGCACTGGAGGAATTTGCTGATTGCGCGGCGCTCAACGCTCATCTGGCAAAGAATGAGAGCGGGGCAGGCGAGCTGAAACTCGTTCCTGTGGCAGGGAGTTTCCTGACCCATATGGTTGGGGAGATACGTGAGATGCAGAAGGCCAACGTGACGGGCGCCTTGGCAGAGGGCCCCGCTGGCGATGAAACCTGCGAGGATTGGCTGAGCAGGCTGGATGCGGCATCGGACGTGGGTTCATGGCTGGATCTTGCCAGTGTGACGGATGAGCGTGAATTTCAGGTGAATCTGAAAAAACTCAATACCTGGTTGCACGCCAATCCCGACGTAACCGACCCGGACAGAAAAGCCTGGTGGGCGGCTGCCCAAGAGTGGGAACAGGCAGTGGCAAACACGGCTTCTCTGCCCCCTGATCCGGTAACACTGGCCACCCCAGACACCATAAAGGCCTGGACCCATAAAGAGCTGACGCGGATCATCGCAGAGAAGAAATACCCGCAGGTTGACCCGGACCATGTTCTTTTGAGTGTCGATGATCAGCCGTTGAACCTTAATGAATTTGACGATTCTTCGCCGATCTCACCCAACGTACTACTGAGTTCGATAAAGGACTTTTTTTATGACACCCGTTCGTTGACGGACTGGGCCATCTCCAACCTGACGCCGGGCGAACGCAATGCGCCTAACCATAAGGAGCAGGGGGGACTGAGTCATGCGCAGATTCTAGATGTTGTGCAAACGGCTGATGTGGGCAGCCGCTTCGTGCAATCACTGGGAGTTACGGGTCGAGCGCAGCAGGCGCAGTGGATGGAGCTCAAAGGCAAGCAGATGAGGGCAGAAGTTTTGGCCGCCCATATCTCGGGTGATCTGACGCATGACCGTGAGAAAACCGGGCTTAAACAGGTGCTGGCGGTGCTGGACAGTCCCGAGCCGCAGGGGCGGGCGCTGGTCAATGGCCATGCAGTGGTGGCTCACCAGCTTAAGTGGGGAGAGGATGTACTAAAGGACGTGGTGGCGTTCGGGGTGAAGACGCTGGGGAGTCGTCCGTCGCTGACGCTGTACACACCGGGCGCACCAGACGGTAAGGTTTTCCGGGAGGTGCATGCCAATACGGTTGAGGCGCTGAATAATGCTGTCGCGCAGTCGCTGACCGCCACGCCGCAGATGACCCGCTGGCTGATTTCGCAGTTACCGCTCCAACTACAAGAGGCGCAGCTTGGGAGCTTGCCGCCGAAGGAGGCTGCCCCCGTACCGGGTAACAAAATCACAACGGCCATACAGTCCGTGTTCGAACCGCTTAAACACCGGTCCGCTGAAGATTTTCGGTTAAAACTCGCATCGGTAGAGGTGACAGGCAACCTGCTCAAAGCCCAGCACGAGGCACAGATGAGCAGTGCGCTGAAAACAGCGGACATGCTGACCGTGTCGAACGCTGAACGAGACAGCGATGCGGCGCAGCAAGCTCGAAAAAAAGCCATTTTGTTGTTTTTAGAAATGGTCTCCATGTTCCCGGCTGGCCGTGCAGGAGGGATTCTGGCGCGCGCAATGCTACCCATGATGGTGGCGGGGGCCGCTTTATCGTCGATAAAGGGCGAGGGGGGCAGCTTTAACCAGTGGGCCGGAGATTTTCTTCGTGGTCTGGGTAACGTGCTCAAGGACGGGGGGGCAGAGTTCATATTGTCGCGTGGCGGCAGGCTTGGGCGCGGGATCAAGGCAAACGTGCCACTGTCGTCGCTGCCACGGCTGCTCAATCCGCAGGTCAGGGGGTATGTGATTAAAGGCTTTGACCCCAAGGGGCTTCAAGTCACCAACAGGGAGCGCGGCCTCTATCAACAAGGTGCGCAGGGCTATCTGAAGCTGGAGGGGCAATACGTAAAAACAGCTGTGCAGCAGGGGGAACGGATCATTTATGCGCCGAATAACCGGGCAGATTCGCGCAGGGTTAACTGGGAGGATGGCCGTTGGCATCTTCAGCAGCATGCAGGGCTGCGGGGGGGCGGGCCTGGTCAAAGCGCGGGGGATGGAGCTTCTGCCGGTATGAAATCGACCCCTTTAACAGTGACCTGCGCCCGTCAGAGCCTGGATGCAAGGTCGTCGGAGGCCCTCAAAGAGTTGTCCCCCATCATGGATAACGTTGCGGGCATGAAAACGCTGACCCCTGAACAGAAAATCAAGTATGTCGATACGCTGAGGGACGGCGGCGATAGCTATGCCGCCATTAAAAAAGTATTACAACAAAACGCGGTCGGCAGTTCTTTTACCAGCCCGGTTTATAAAGGCAAGCATGAAGCGGCTTTGAAAGCGGCGCAGGCTGTTCAAGGAGCGGCCGCAAGTCGAGTGGCAGCGGTTCTGCCAGAACCTGTCTTGCCTGCGCCAGTTCAGCCATCCACTGCACCACAGACCAGTAGACGCCGCCCGGCATCCGATACGCATGAAGCAACGCCTTCGGCCAGGCGGGCAAGACCGGCAGCCCCAGCCACTTTCCAGCGCGTTAAAATCGCCAAGGCAGATCTTCCGCAGGCCTACCACTATTTAACGAATGATAAATACGCAGCGCTTCGCGGGACAGGTTCAGGCAATGTCCTCCCCTACAGCAGTAGCAACCCTTCTGGTCGAGGGGCACTCACCGAGCAATATAAACATGTCATTTACTTCACGGATATTGCGCCTGGTGAGATGAGAGGCAATCCGCAACATGTGATTGATGTGTTTGGCCGGACCCGGATCGGTGCACCCCGTTGGAGCTGCGTAGAAAAAGCATTCACACTTAATTTGAATCACGTGCCGGAGGGCGCCGTTTTTTATAAAGAAGCGCCCCATATTTATACGATTGATATGTCCGGCGTTACGGACATAAACAAGCGGGGGATCGGGCTGACTCTTAGAAAACCTGAATCACAAGGCGCAGGTAGCCTGTTGTCTGATCCTTTAGCTTAAAAACGGGATCTGGATGCTGCTCTCAGGGGGGGGCGCCCCCTGTATCTGCGTTCGGTGATGTTGCATTGAAAACAGGCTCGGAATGCTCAACTTACAATCCGTGAACGGCGTTCCCTCGCCTGGTTGCGCATGTGAACGACGGGGAATCGGCGTTCTGGTTTTCGACACTCACTGCGGCCGAAGTGCTTGACCTCTATCCCCGGCTTCAAGGCGAACACGCTGATTAGGCATTCAAGCCTGACTTCAACGCGTTTCACCGCTTTACCCTGTAAGCCTCTCCACGCATCATGCCGCCCACTGATAAATGCCCGAGGTATCGGGCAGTCGTGGTCAAAAGGAAGCATCGTTTGAATGAACACACATTGTCCGTGCGCCTAGAGCGCGTGGCGGCGCACGTCCCGGCGGGCGGGCGTTTGGGGGACATAGGTTCCGATCACGCGTATCTGCCAGTGGCTTTGATGCGCCGCGGCGCCATCGTGGCAGCCATAGCAGGCGAGGTGGCGCTGACGCCGTTCCATGCGGCCACCCGCACCGTGCGTGAAAATGGCCTGAGTGAACACATCACTGTGCGCCTGGCCAATGGTCTGGCAGCGATCGAAGCCCAAGACGCCATCACTGTCGTCACTCTCTGCGGAATGGGGGGCGAGACGATCCGCGATATCCTCGAACACGGCAAGGCAATACTCAGCGGTGAGGAGCGTTTGATCTTGCAGCCCAATGGCGGTGAACAGCCTCTGCGCCAATGGCTGATGGAAAACGGTTACCGCATCCTCTGCGAGGAGCTGCTGCGCGAGAACTGTTTTTTTTACGAAATAATCGTCGCCGAGCGCAGCGGGCCGGTGAGTTACTCCGCCCAAGAGCTGTACTTCGGGCCGTTGCTCATGCAAGCGCGCAGCCCGTTGTTTCTGGCCAAGTGGCAGCGCATGCAACAGCAAAAACACAAGACCCTGACCAGCTTGAGCCTGGCGCGCCAGGCAGTCCCCCGTGAAAAAATCCAGGAAACAGAGCAATACATGCGGTGGATCACTGACTTGCTCACGTGAACCTAAAGCGTAATAACGCACGCTGTTCATTCACATGACACAGCGTGCGTGGCTCTCGGGTTCGGCTCAGATCACTCTTCGATGCGCGGATGCTGCTGTGCCAGGTTTTTGCGCTTGGCTTCCAGATCGGCGATTTCCGCGTCGATGTCTTCGATTTTCTGCTCGATGTTGTCGTGATGCTCCTGGAGCAACTCGCGTGCTTCCTCAATATCAGAGGCTGCCGGCGCGGCGCCGCGTAGCGGTTTGTTAGCGGTTTCTTTCATGGTGATGCCCGTTACCAGGCCCACCACGGCGATCACCATCAGGTAATAAGCAGGCATGTACAGATCGTTGGTGCTTTCTACCAGCCAGGCCACGGCAGTCGGGGTCAAGCCTGCGATCAGCACCGAGATGTTGAAGGCGCTGGCCAGTGCGCTGTAGCGAATGTGCGTGGGGAACATCGCAGGCAGTGTGGAGGCCATCACGCCGATAAAGAAGTTGAGCAGCACGGCGAGCATCAGTAACCCGGCGAAGATCAATCCCAGCTTGCCGCTGTTGATCAGGATGAACGCGGGTACAGCCAGGAAAAACAACCCCACACTGCCACTGATGATGAACGGGCGGCGACCGATCTTGTCACTCACAAAACCGATCAGTGGCTGCACGAACAGCATGCCGACCATAATCGCAATGATGATCAGCACACCGTGGTTTTCACTGTAATGCAGGTTGTGTGACAAGTAGCTCGGCATGTAGGTCAGCAGCATGTAGTAGGTCACGTTGGTCACGGCGACCACGCCGACACACGTCATCAAACTACGCCAGTGTTTGGTGGCCACCTCTTTGAACGACACCTTGGGGCCTGCGGCCAGCCCTTCACGATCACCTTGCTCCAGTTTTTCGAGATGCTGCTGGAAGGCCGGTGTTTCTTCCAGGGCGTGACGTAAATACAGGCCGATCATGCCCAGTGGCAAAGCCAGGAAAAACGGCACGCGCCAGCCCCACTCAAGAAACTTTTCTTCCCCCAGGACGGTGGAAATCAGCACCACCACGCCTGCGCCGAACACGAAGCCTGCGATGGAGCCGAAGTCCAGCCAACTGCCGAGAAAGCCGCGTTTACGGTCGGGTGCATATTCGGCGACGAAGATTGAAGCACCGGTGTATTCACCGCCCACTGAAAAGCCTTGGGCCATCTTCGCCAGCAACAGCAGGATCGGCGCCCAGATGCCAATCGAGTTGTAAGAGGGGATCAAGCCAATGGCGAAGGTGCTGAGCGACATGATAACGATGGTCGCGGCGAGGACTTTTTGCCGCCCGTACTTATCGCCCAGTACGCCGAAGAACAGTCCGCCCAAAGGCCGGATCAAGAAGGGCACCGAGAAGGTCGCCAATGCGGCGATCATTTGTACGCTGGGAGACGCAGTGGGAAAGAAGACTTTGCCCAGGACATAGGCGACAAAACCGTAGACGCCGAAGTCAAACCACTCCATTGCGTTGCCCAATGCCGCAGCGGTGATTGCCTTGCGCATCTTGGTGTCGTCGACAATGGTGATGTCTTTCAACCCGATGGGCTTGGCCTTTTTCTTGCGAGATATCATGCGTGTCCCTCTTCTATCTGTTCTGTCCGTTCCAAACCGCTGACCCAGTCGTATGAAGGGTAGACGCGTTTTGCGCGCGCTGAATGCCATCGCAGTGATGGCACTCGCTCTTGGGGATCAGATACATGGAGACACGAAAAAATTCACCGCGGTGCGTTTTTTCTTTCCGGACCTTAAATGTCCTCGACTTGATGAGGCATCCACTATCAGAGCGGCCAGAAAACCATGCCCGTGCGCTGAGTTACACCATCAGCCTTTGGCGGCCATGGCGGTCACTTCAACGCGCATGCCTGCGACTGCCAGGGAGGCAACGCCCACCGCTGCGCGAACGGGCCATGGTTGGCTGAAGAAACGCTTGTACACCTCATTGAAAGCAGCCCGGTCAGCCATGTCGGTGAGGTAAATGGTCAGGTGCATAACGCGCTCCATTGAACTGCCTGCCCGCTCCAGTGCAACTTTTAGCGCCTGTAGCGTGCATTCGCTCTGTTCGGTGATACCGCCCAGTTCGAGGCTGCCATCGGCATGTGTCGGGATCTGGGTAGACACCAGTACGCCGGCAAAACAGGCGACATCAGACGAAATGGAGGCGGGGTCAGGATCAGGGATAAAGGTCAGATCAGGGGTAGTCATGGGGAGCTCTTGTCTGGGGTGTAAGGCGGGCCAGTGTACAGACGTCTGAATGCCCTAAAAACCCGATGAGGCGCTGCTGCAACTGTCTGCGACGGTTATTTGAAGCTTGTTCAGGCGGCCTGATTGATGCCTGGTACGCAAAAGTCCGGTAGCGTCTGCGGGTGGAGTGTCGGAATATGCCGTGGTTTCCACGGGCTGTTTCTTCATCTCCTGCGCATAAGGCCTCAACTTTTCATGGACAAGCTGGATAAGGCAATTCTGCAAATCTTGCAAACTGACTGCACGCGTGCGGTAGGTGATATCGCCGAAAAAATCGGGCTGGGTACCACGGCCTGCTGGCGCCGGATCCAGAAACTCGAAGAGGCGGGCATTATTCGTGGCCGCGTTGCGTTGCTGGACGGTAAAAAACTGAACGTGGGGGTGATTGTGTTCGTGTCGATCAAGACCACCCAGCACAACCCGGACTGGCTTGACGGTTTTCATGCCTCGGTGTCTGCAATCGACGAAGTGCTGGAGGTGTACCGCATGGCCGGTGATACCGACTACCTGTTGCGCGTGGCAGTGCCTGATGTCGCCGCTTATGACGCGGTCTACAAACAGTTGATTCGTATACCGGGCCTGTCGGACATCAGCTCGAGTTTCTCGATGGAGCAGATCAAGTACTCGACGAGCCTGCCACTGCGCTATGCCCCCTGACGGTTCCATCGGTCAGCCTCAGGCGACCGCCACACAGGGCTTGTTGAGCGCGATGTCCAGCGCACGATGGAAGTCGTGCTGCAAATCATTGATGTGCTCCAGCCCCGCATGCACACGGATCAGATAGCCCTGCGCCGGGGTGCAATGATTGCGCTGAGGCTGGCCTACGGGCACGACCAGGCTTTCAAAGCCGCCCCATGAAAGCCCGATGCCAAACAGTTTTAAGTTGTCGAATAGGCGGGCCAATACCACCGGGTCTTGTGTATTGACCTCAATGCCGAACAGTCCACTGGCACCCAGAAAGTCGCGCTTCCACAGGTCATGGCCGGGGTCGCCAGGCAGCGCGGGGTGCATGACGCGAGTGATCAACGGATGGTGTGCCAGGCTGCTGGCCAATTCGACGCCGTTGCTCCAATGCCGTTGCAACCGTACGGGCAGGGTACGCAGGCCTCTCAGCGCCAGGAACAGGTCATCCGGGCTGGCGGTTTGGCCAAAGTCATGGGCGCCGGCTTTTAACAGGGGCCATGCCCGTTCGTTGGCCGTAGCGACCCCTAGCAAGGCATCCGAATGACCGACGATATATTTGGTTGCAGCCTGTATCGACACATCCACGCCATGTTCGAACGGTTTGAAATAGAGCGGCGAGGCCCACGTATTGTCGAGCAGCACAAAGGCGCCCACGCTGTGGGCCGCCTGGCAAATGGCCGGCAGGTCGCACACCTCAAACGTCAGCGAACCGGGTGATTCGGTGAACACCACGCGCGTATTGGCTCGCAGTTGCTGCGCAATGTTCGTACCTGCGCTGGGCGCAAAGAACTCCACCGCTACACCAAGGCGCGTCAGTACCGTGCTGACAAAAGCACGTGTCGGGCCGTAAATGTTATCGGTGATCAGCACATGATCACCGGCACTCACGAAGGCGAGCAGGGCATGTACGCAAGCGGCCAGGCCTGAGGGGAATACCAGGCTTGAGTGGCCACCTTCCAGTTCGGCGATGGCGTCCTCGAAGGCGCGGGTTGTCGGCGTGCCAAAGCGCCCGTAGTGGGCGTATGGGTTGCCATCTTTTTTGCTGGCCTCCCAACTGCTGAAATCTTTGGCCAGTACGGTTGAACCCCTAAATACCGGGGTATTGATCAACCCGCCGTAGGCCTCGGAGTCTCTGCCGCAATGGAGATAGTGAGTGGTGGCATCGTGCATGGTCGTCAGTCTTGGCTGAGAGTGTCGAAAAATGATACCGATGCTTTGCGTGTTTATTTTTGCTTTTTATTCGGTTTTTAAATTACTAATTAGAATTAAATTCTAGTGGGATGAGGTTTGAGGTTGATAATCCGCCAGGACGGCCGGATGGAAGCCGTCAAGGGTGCAAGCGCAAAGCGCGGTTACCCGTTTGCTGGCATAGGCAGCGAGCGGGCAGCGCAGTGATCGGCAATGTTGCGTATCAACGATCTTCATCAGCCCGCTAGTGCAGCAGGTCACCCGGCTGGCAGTCCAGTGCTGCACAAATGGCCTCCAGTGTCGCCAGCCTTATGCCTTTGACCTTTCCTTGTTTGAGGAGCGAAAGGTTTTGTTCGGTGATACCGATGATCTGTGCCAAGTCCTTGGACTTTACCTTGCGCATGGCCAGCATCACGTCCAGCTTGATTTCGATGGGCATGTTTACCTCTTAAACAAACTGCTGATTTTCGCGCGCCAACCCGCATGCACGGTGCAAGCTGCGGGCAACGATCATGACACTGGCCGCCAGGAACAAGGCGACCAGATCCGAGGGGCCAAAGCTCAAGGTAAACAAGCGCTCTCCCTCTGGTCGCATAAAGGTGATCCTGACGCTCAACACGGGGCCCTACCCGGCAGGGCATGACACTTCTTGCCGTGCCTCTCGTCGAAATTTCCTACAGATAAATTGACCTGCAACGCTTGTCGCAGTTTACTGTATGTCTATACAGTTATCAGATAAGGCGTGCGTCATGGGTTTCACGGTTTTGGGTCCTCTGGCTGAAGGTGGTGTTCGCCGACCGTTGTGTTCGTTCAAGGTGCCTGCCGGTTTTCCGTCACCGGCAGCGGACCATATCGAGAAGCACATCTCCCTCGATCAAGCGCTCAATATCCGCGCGGCCCATGTCTATCTCGTCACCATTGAGGGCGACAGCATGCAGGACGCGGGGATTTTTTCAGGTGACCTGGCCGTGGTCGACCGCGCGATTGAGGCGGGCCACGGGCATGTGGTGGTGGCGCTGCTCAATAACGACCCGATCTGCAAACGGCTGTCGAAGAAGGGCAACACGCTCATCCTGATCTCTGAAAACCCTAAATACCCCAACCGCTACATCATGGAGGGCGATGAGCTTTCGATTTGGGGTGTGATCACCCATACGGTGCGCACTCATGGTCACTGACCCCAAGCCGGTGTTCGCCCTGATCGACTGCAACAGCTTCTATGCCAGTTGCGAGCGCGTGTTTCGCCCGGACTTGGCCAAGGTGCCGATTGTGGTGTTGAGCAACAACGATGGCTGTGTGATTGCCCGCAGCTATGACGCCAAACCGTTTATCAAAATGGGTGCGCCCTATTTTCAGATCAAACAGTGCCTGCAGCAGCACGGTATCCGGGCGTTCTCCTCGAACTATGCGTTGTACGGCGACATGAGTGAACGGGTGATGAGCCTGATCGAGGCTCAAGTGCCTGCCGTCGAGGTGTACAGCATCGATGAAGCGTTCGCGGACATGACCGGTATTACAGATGTCACCGAGGTAAGCCGGCAATTGCGAGCACGTATCTTGCAATGCACCGGTATCCCGGTCGGTGTCGGTATCGCGGCGACCAAAACGTTGGCCAAGCTGGCCAACCACACAGCTAAACGTTTGCAGGAGCAAACGGGTGGGGTGGTCAATTTGTGCCCGGATATTTCGCGAGACTGGGCGCTGCGCAATACACCCGTTTCGGATGTTTGGGGGATTGGGCGGCGCATGAGCGCGCACCTGGAAGGCATGGGCATTACCAAGGCCATGCATTTGGCGAAAGCCGACCCCTGGATGCTGCGTAAAAAATTCAGCGTGGTGATCGAAAAAACCGCCCGTGAATTGGCGGGCACGCCGTGCCTGGAGCTGGATCAACCCGACCCGCCGAAACAAGAAATCTGTTGCAGCCGAATGTTTGGCAAACGTTTGAGCGACATAGCGCCGATCAAAGAAGCGGTCGCGACGTACATGATGCGTGCCTCGCAAAAGCTGCGGGAACAGAAGTCTTATTGCCGTAAGGTGCGCGTCAGCATTCGTACCGGGATGTTCAACCCCGACGAGGCCAAATACGCCAAAGGGGTGGTGGTGACGTTGCCATACCCGACCGATGACGTGCGCCTGCTCACTAAAACCGCCGTCGAGGCGGTGGAGCATGTTTTTCAGCCCGGGTTCAAATACAGCAAGGCCGAAGTCATGCTGCTCGACTTGCGCCAACCGGGCGAGTTTTCCGATGACCTGTTTGCCCTTAACCAGCCCGCCGAAGCCAGCAAGGTGATGGCCGTCCTTGACCAGATCAACAACCGCTGGGGCAGGGGGACGCTGCGTGCGGCCAGTGTGCCGAGTCATCCAGACTGGGGCATGCGCCGAGACCTGATGAGTCAGAGTTACACCACTCGGCTGGACCAGTTGTGGAAAGTGTCCTGCCACTAAACCAGCAGCCAGCCCGCCACATATAAGCCAAGGCCAAAGGTCAGGTGCGTGAGCAGGCTTTTTTGGCGTGCCAGGCGCGGATTGGGAGTGTTTGCAGCCGCGATACCCATGCCAAACGCGGGCTGCATAATCACCCACGGCACCGCAACGCTAAGCAAGCCTGCAAGCAAGGCGGCAACCAACGTGGGCTGATAGAGCCAATCTTTACCGACGGCCGCCACCAGCAAGCCTGCAAAGACAACGCCGGTCAGGTAGTGAAATCCCCAGCCAATCAGGCGCTCATGCCGCGTGGGGCGGGCGCTGTTAATTGAGGCATGGCTGAACGTGCCCGAAAGCATATGGCCTAACCATCGGCCTACGAGTGCGTAATCGAGTGATTGCACATTAAAAAGACGCTTGCGCAGCCAGGCCACGAGGTCCATAAACAGGGTGGCCCCCAAGCCAATCCCTACCATCCTGGCGATCATTTCAGCACTGCTCATGTCAGGTTCCCCTTGTCGGGCAGACGTTTGGGTTAATTGAAAGGCGAGTGTGCAGGTTCAAGTCGACTTGAGGTCAAGCATGAAAGAGTTGGGCATTGGTGAAGTCGCAAAGCGTAGCGGGGTGCCCGCATCGACCTTGCGCTACTACGAAGAAAAAGGATTGATCCGTTCAATAGGCCGACGTGGCTTGAGTCGCGTGTTCAACGCAGACGTGCTGGACCGTCTTGCACTGATCGCACTCGCGCAATCGCTGACGTTCTCACTGGATGAAATTGCCCCGATGCTGGCAGAAAATGGCCAAGTGACACTTGACCGGCAACAGCTCACCCGCAAGGCTGACGAGCTGGACCGTTTATTGGATAAAGTCAGCGCGGTGCGTGATCAACTGCGTCGTGCGGCCGCGTGCCCATCGGCCAGCCATGAGCAATGTCCAAGCTTTCAGCAACGCCTCAAAGAGGCGTCGCGCGAGGATACTCTTGCGGGCGCCTTATGCTTTCAAGGCCGCAATGCCCCCTTGTCATCACGAGCGTAGGGCTATCACGCAGGCGTCGGGTTCAAGGCCGGTAACTCGCGCCAAGGCATGCCTGCCCATGCGCCTGTCTTGGGTGCCAGCAATTGATTCAACCGCGTTTCATTGAAACGCTCACCCAAAGGATCAGCCCGAAAGGCCGCTACCCATTGCTGACGGCCATCAATGAACGCCTTGCCCAGATCCTCCCAACTGGCAAAACAATCCTGTGCACGTTGGGCGTTGAGTAACAGCACGCGCCAAACCGTTTGCTCAGGCAGCCATGTCATTAACATCACACAGCGCATCAGAAACGCTGTGCGGATACAGGCAAAGGCCATGGCTGCGCGAGGATCATCGTCGGGCGACAAATGCTCAAGGTCCAGGCCAAACCACTGACGCTCCAGGGTTGCTTGCAGATGCGCACGCACTTCGTCATCGGTGGCGGTGCTGCGAAACCCCAATTGATGCAAAAGTGGACCTCTGATCTGCGCCAATGTCTGGTCTGTAAACGCGGTGGTGCCCGGGTCATAGAACCCGGGCAACCCCTGGGCGTCGACCATGGGTTGGGACAGTGTCAGCGCCCACTGTTTGCGTTGCGTGAAGGGCGAAGCTGCGACAGCGCGCGGCTTTCTGAACGACCACCAACTCAGGCATAAAATCGTAATAATTAGAATCGTTACCATCGCAAATATTTCACCGTGTTTTTGCTTGCCAATCGATGATGCCCGCCGCGTGCGCAGAAGACAGGCCAACCCATGGCACACCCTCGGTGCTGAAGTGTCGGTTATCCGACAGATCGGGTGGGTTGAGGGGGTCGAGCACGTGGCGTACGGCATACCGAACCGAGGCGGCTTGCGGCTCGACGTGCTGCAACAGGTCGACCTGACGGGCTGCAACCAGCCATTCGACCATGGCCGAAGGCGCCGCAAGGCGAGCAAACAGGTGCGGATAACGCACCACCAACCGGGTCTGGTCGCTGGCATCGCTGACCTGCTCGATACGCATCCAGCCTGCGTGTGTGCGCACAATCCCCATGGCGATACAGTCCGGTGGTGATTGTTGATCAGTGCCCAGTGCGTTCAGGCCCCTCAGCAGCGGCTCAACGTAGCGTTCAATGGGCGCACGGTTCTGTTTGCCTTTCACTTGCTCGATGGTCATTTCGCCATTCGCGTGCACCGTCATGCTGAGCGTGATGTGCGGCTGGCCTTGGCTGTCACGCAAACTGAACAACCGCATGTGACCGTTCTCAGCAGCGTGGGCGTAGTATTCGCCATAGCCTCCGGTCAGCGCTTTGCGATCGGCGAACTGCCCCAGGCAATGGCGCATGGCATAGCTTTCATAGGCCATTTCGGCGCGTAGCAATGGGCTTTTTGGCAGCAACTCAACCCACGTATGCTCACCACACGTCACCACGCTGCGCAGGGCTTGAGGCTGACTGGCACGCCAGCCTTGCGCTGTACGGGTGACCATTTGCGCATGCTCTTTTTCCCACAACATCAGCGCCTGAGGGCAATTAATGCGCTCAAGTTTGCCCTCAAGTGGCGTGCCGCTGCGCGACGCCAAAAACTCCACCAGCAATGCTTCCTGCAGCAGCAGGGGCGGCGCCTTGGGGTCGACCCACACCAGTGGCACGGTCTTGTCCTGTTCATTGAAGTGGCGGCTCAGCCACCGCGGCGCCGGGCTGCAACCCAGTACCGTGAGTGCATCTTCCTGAGTGTGGATACGCTGTGCAGGCTCAAAGTTGCTTACCAGATGGCGATAAAAGTGGTTCTGCAACCATGCGCGGATCGACGTTTCATCGCCCCGTGTTTGGCTACGCTCGGTAATGCCCTGTTTCAGCTCGTCTGCATTTAAGGCATTACGCGGTGCGTAACCCCCGTGGTGCAGGTGGGGCACTACTTCCATATCTGCCACCAGCATTTATTGGCTGCTCTTTCAGCCCGTTGCAGCTCTGCAATGCTTTTCTTTATGGCTGAGGCGTCCGGGTTCGCCCAGTCGGCCTCGGTTGAACGGATTAATAACGCGCGCTGGTAATACTCGATGGCTTCGGCCCTGCGTCCCAAACGCTTGAACATCGAGGCGGCCTGGACCATCAGCGTCAGCATATTCGCGGTCTCGACTTGAGGGGCATAGCGCAGCCACAAGGCATATGCATTGTCGGGGTGGCTGTGCGCCAGATAGCGTGCCAGCACCATGCGTGAAATCAGCCCGTTAGCCGTCAATTGCTGATCGCTGATGCCCTGTGCTTCCTGGCATTTGAGCAAGCGTTCAATCCAGATCAGAATTTCGCCACTACGATTCAAGGTAAGTAAGGCGTAGGCAACGTCACAAATATATTGGTCGAGTTCATGACGGCCGTAGCCAAACTCAAGGGCGTAATGCCAAAGCTGTTCGGCAGCCTCAACGATGGCCGAGTGATTATTCTGATCGCGATATACCCGAAGGATGCCGTCATAGTGCTCGGCAAACGGACTGGCTTGAATGCCACGCTGATGCAGGTTGATGGCACGTTCTTGCAGACTAGGTTCGTGGGCGCATTGGTACTGAATCGCAAGGTTGTTACACAGCATGGAGTACAGATGCGTGCAGGCATTGAAGGGATGCCCGGTGCCGCTGGCGAAATAACGCTCCATGTGCGCCAATCCTTGCTCGTAGGCATGGATTTGAGCTTTTGCCAGCAGCGCCTTGGCTTCTTGACGTTCTGTAGCCGGTAGCTCTTTAGACTGTTCTTCGATCAGATTGTCTATGTGGCCCGCGTAGTTATAAGCATGCAAGCCACAGATAAAAATGGGAGCAGGGTGTCGCAGTGCTGCAATCACCCCCAGAGCATGCACGCGGGCTGTAAACAGGCTGAAAGCGGTACGGTTGTCTTGCAAATTGCCGGCGTGGGCAGCTTCCAGCAACAAGGCCAATTGGGCCGGGGCATCAATGATGCCGGCCTCGCCATCGTGCACTGCCGCCAGACGCTTGATCCAGTAATGATCCGGTGCTCGCCGTTGCGCTTCGGCACGGGCCAGGGCAAAGACCTCGTTTAGTCTCTGTGCAGTATCGGTGGCTTGATATAGGGTTGCGAGCAAGGGGCAGGGCGCAGTGCTGCAGGTATCGAGGGGCGGCAGGGCTTCGATAAACGCGTGCAGCGCCTCAGGCCTGGCGCAGGCGCGCATCACGCACAACGGCCACCACACCCGCTGGTCTTCGGGATCTTGCAGGCGTTCATGCACCAGGCGCACAGTGCCAGGCCATAGCTCGCTGCCCAGTTCGTAAACGTCGTGAAATGCGCGCTGCCCAGCGGCGTCGATCTGGCCGCTCTCCATCAGCCACGGTAAGTGGCAGTGGATGAAGTTATGACCTCCCTCACAGTCCAGGCTGAGTGTTGCCACCGCACAGATTTCCAGTGCTTGGGCAAGTTCGCCTTGCGCGTATTTGGAACGCGCAGCAAGACGCGCCATTTGCACTTCCCATTCGCGCTGTTGAGGCAGGGGTAAATGTGCCGTCAATTGGGTGATAGGTTGTTCAAACATTGCCAGGCGCAAAGGAATGATTTCGATCAGCGCATTCCCCAGCCATACCCAGTCGGCGGCATCGACATCCTGATCGGCGCCTGCGGTGCGTAAGGCGGTCACGGCGTGTAATGCCGCCTCACGTGCCTGTTCGTGTTGCTCATAAGCCGCCAGCACCCCGGCACGCCGTTGATGCCGATCCGCCAGATCCCAGGCCTGCACTGCAACGCGATCAGGATTGGCAGTTGCCAGGCGATGGCGCACCTCAATGGTTTGCAGCGCCACCTCAAGGCTGCCGCACTCCAGTTCGTCGAAAAGACGGTGCTGGCGATAATGCTCCACGTCGAAGTCCAACGTTTGAGTCGCCATCGCTGCCAGCGCTTCAAGCTGCTCAAGCATGGCGCTGTCTTCATTCAAATAGTTGGCCAGGCGCAAGCGCAAAAAAGCCAGATTCATGTTCAGCTCAGGCTGTTGCGCGCCAGGAACGGTCAGCAATAGCGCAGCAGCATCCTGCTCAAGTACGGCTTTGGCGGCCTGCGCATCCCCGGCGTTCACCCACAACACATGCAGGCGGTCGATGGCATCCAGAGAATCAGCCTTCAGCGGCTGAGCACGCAGGGACGCCAACGCGGTATCGGCATCGTGTTCCTGACGTTCAGCGTCCACACGGTCCATGAATTGGTCCAGCGCGATGCCGGTAAGTGCCTTTAAATTGTTCACACTCAACTCCATGTGTTGACCTTATTTCGTTGTTTAACAAACTGCGTCACAGCAAAGCCGCCATTGCGCAGCAAGCAAGGGCGGCTGGGTGGTTAATCCGGTTATTGGGCGTCAGCCGCCTCGTCATCTTCTGGCTCGCCGCAGAAATTTTCCGGGTCGGTGGGCCACACTACTTTGCCGCTGCCATCAATCACTTGCTGCACATCGCAGCCAACCGTGCGGGTCTGAAAACTTGGCGTACCGTTGAGGCTATACAAGGCTCGCAGGCTGCGGGTTTCATCGTTTGGCGTACCTTCCAGCGCGTAAGCGAATAGCGCGCCGCGCGCTTGATCTACAACCACTTCTTGCCACTGGGCAGGCACCAGGAGCTTGCCCTTCAGGTCATAAAGCGCAGTGTTTGTCTGGCGGGTTGATTCGGTCATGGCGCGGATAAAATGGCCACTTTTGTCCAGCGTAATGTGCAGATACTGGCCGGGTTCAATCAGCACCTTGCCGCTGGCATTCATCACGCCCAGCGTGGGCTGTTGATTGGCGGCGCCCAGAAACGTGACGGTTTTGGTAGGCGAATCGGGCTTTGCAAACACAAACAGATCAGGCGTCAAAACCCCTACCTGCACGTATTCGGGCTTGAGCAGTTCAATACCCTTGTCGGTGTCAAAAATGCCGTAATAAGCCACGAACATATTTTGCAACGTGCCGGTCTGGGTATAGCCAGGGGCATTCTTGAACATGCCCATCGGGGCATGCACTGCAGGTCCGACCCAGTCGAACGTCGGCTCAGTCAGTGCTTGCCCGGTGCGTGCGATGAAACTGAATTTACCCTTGCCGCCGTCATCGGTCTTGGGCTTAACCATTGCGCCTTTCTGACCAAAAACCTCACATTCTGCATAGGCCGGAGCAATGGCGACCTTGCCCTGAAAATCCAGATAGCCGCAGAGGCTGTCGTGGTTTTCCTTGAACGCAACCAAACCATTGCCCGGTACGCCCATCCAGTAATATTTGAGGTCGGTCAACAGCTTGGTTGACGCGTCTGCCAAGCCCTTCTTGCTACCGAGCGAGACCACGAAATGGTCGTTGGCATATTCATCGAACTTATCGAAGCCGACCTGTTTGGTTTCCCCCGTCTGGAGGTTAATCACCCAATTCTGAGCGTCACGTTCGGCAAGAATCCAGCCGCCGGCCAGCGCGATGTCTTTGTATGTTGTTAGAGAGTCGAAGAGCGGCTCAGTGACAACATGCCCATCAGCGCCAAGCAGGCCGAACTTTTCGTCGATCCCGTAGACGATGTACTGACCCATGCCCGGTGGCAGGTCACCTCCTGAATAGATTTCATCATACGCAGGCGCTTGAACTTCATTACCTTGCTGATCCATCACGCCAAACTTGCCATCACGTTCGAAACCGAAATAACCCGGTGTCAGCAAACGCAGGCCATCCGTGAAGTTGGGTTTAATGATCTGAGAGCCATTGGCATTGGCAAGATTCCATTGACCGTCTTCGGCAAAGATAAACGTGTTATTCAGCGGTATGGACAATGTCACGGCATACGTATTATCGCCGTTGACCAACATCGCACCGTTTTGATCCAGTACCAGGCATTCATCATTGACACAGACTGGAATGACCATCGAGGCGAGAGCAGCAGGCTGGGCGGTATCTTCATTACATCCCGCCAGAAATAAGGCAGATAACGAAAACGCCAAAGGTGCCAGGCGGGCACTGAACATTCTTTCCATGACAAAAAATCCTTAAAGGGGTAAGCCAATGCCCACTCACATATCAATAAGTGAATGGGCACTTGTGATGCGTTATATCCGGATGATCCTTATCGAGTCCGACAGCCCTGAGCATTCATGGGCTATCGAAACGAAGCATCCTGTACAAACGTCTTAATGAGCGCTCGTACTGTTTATGGCTGCATGGATTTCAAGCCTAGGCGCAGGGCTTGGTCTGCGCTTGTACACCAGCCTTTAAGGCCTTGCTGGGTATCTTTGATATTCGAAAGTTTGCCATCACTGCCTTGGCTCATGCCCTGACGGCCGGTTTTTTCCATCGCGTCCCCCGCGCTTTTATCGAACGTAGCCGGCATGTTAGTGACGTAATCCACCATTTTTGCGGCATTGGTCTGGCTTTCATTGGTCAATACACCTTGATCGACACAATACGAAATCAAGCCCGACATCGACCGGCTGTTGTCATAGATGCGCTTCAGGGTTGCAGCATCGGGCATGCCCGCAGCAGGTGCGGGAGCTGCTTGAACGACAGAACATAAAGAAACGGTGGTTGCCAGCAACAGGGTTGAAAACTTGAGGTTCATGTTTAATCCATTAAAGTTGATGCAAATGTGAACGTGCGGGAGGGTTGAATCTTTGCCGGGTCCGGGAGTACCCCAACAGGTGAAAGCACACCTGCATTAAACGGATTTAAGGCAGGTGTACAGAGCTTTTCTGGCGTGAAGCGAAGGCACAATCAACTGCTAACAGCGCCTTTAGGGCCACTGGCTATTAGCGCCGCGCCACAAGCCGTCTTCATTCCATCGAGTGCAACGGCAATGCCGTCAACGGAGTAAGTCGCGCTGCCCTCGGCAATGGGAAAAACCCCTTTGCATAACGGGCAACTGACGTTATGACCCACACCGGCAATCGGTTTACCGTTGAGGTCAGTCCGGGAAAAAGCTTCAAGCACGACACCCCCATGGGTGGTGGAGTCGCCTAGGCGGATGATGTCTTTCATTGTGGTGGCACGACGTCAGTGGGAAAAAAGTTAAGAATGTTCATGTTGTTTAAAATCTAACTTGTTTGAATTAAGAATTTCCCTGCATCGATATCTTGACAAGAGATATTTTTTTTAAGCATCAAATACCCTATGCCGCCGACGAGTATGCCTTTGTGGTAGGGGGCTGCTTTATTTAAGCGTGAGCTGTTTATTTGGAGGGCGTAATCCAGGGTTTTTAAGTTCTCATCATCTTGAATCCATGCTGGAATTCCTCCTATTTTAGCAATGCCATTCTCATTGCTATCTTCATTGGGGTTTTCAATGACCGTTATTTTTTTTGAAGGAGTAATAGGGTCTGCATAGGCACCCATCTGTAGCATGGAAGGCTTATAAGCAATCACTTTGCCTCCTTCGGTCATGATGGTTTCAATGTAGTCGTCAGAAGTTTTTGAATAAGGCGTAAAAATTGAAATGACCAACTGTGTGTCTAGGTTGAAGTTTGTATATTTGTTGATGAACGCTGCTGGAAAGGTGGCAAGGTGTAGTAATGGCCCACCTTCTGAGCCTTTAGGCCAAGCTAAAGCAGTCGGCAGATAAGGGTCGCCTCCAAGGTAGGGTTCAGAGTTACTTGGAGTCCCATCGATAAAAACTAATTCATTAAACATCTTCTGCACTCCGTTATTTGCAGGGGCATGGGCAAGAAGTAAGGAAGTTTTCAGCTTCTTTGCGTAGTTCTCTAGCACGTGATGCGGGTAAGCCTGAGGTCCTTAGCGCACCTTGCCATACGTCCATTTGACGTTTGGAGGGTAGTCCATTTGGTCCAAATTGGAACTCGTCGCGGCCAACATTGAGATGCAAAGCTGCCAAAGCATTTTCATTTCGGTGGACATCTGTATGCATACCGCGAGGGATAGCAATTGATGGGTTAGATTTATTGCGAACCCCTTCGGGTGTCAACCCCATTTGCTCCAGTGCTTCATTGCGTACAAATTCATGAGCATCCAGGGCATCACCGGTATTCGTCTTTCCCGTAAGACTCCCGTAGGTGCCTAATTGGCATTTTCGTGCCAAGCCTAAAGGATCAATCCAGCCT
The DNA here is from genome assembly GCF_001529285.1 of Pseudomonas sp. TAA207. NCBI lineage: Bacteria > Pseudomonadati > Pseudomonadota > Gammaproteobacteria > Pseudomonadales > Pseudomonadaceae > Pseudomonas > Pseudomonas sp. TAA207. Next base: position 240,719 of record NZ_LLWJ01000066.1, read on the forward strand.
GTGCTGTTTGAGGCGTATTGGAAGAGGTTCGCACCACCAGCATATCCAATCGGGTCTTTACTGATAAACCGCCCAACCCGTGGATCATAGTACCGATAGCGGTTGTAGTGCAGCCCCGTTTCGTGATCGTGATACTGGCCCTGAAATCTGATCGGATTGGTCAGGCCCTCACGCTGTGCCCATTCCGAACGCTGTTCTTTTATCTCACCCCACGCTTTGTACTGCGCACTCCAAGCGAGTTGGCCGTTGGGGTCGGTGAGTTCTTGCGGCGTGCCTAAGTGGTCGCACTGGTATCAGGCCAATACGTCAATCGGTAGCGCTTGGGGCGTGTGCGTCCACAGCGGGTCTTGGTCTATATCGTAGGCAGCTTCGTAGTTCGGCTGCGCCAACAGGCGG